>JANXXF010000035.1 GCA_025350775.1 Actinomycetes bacterium | reverse complement strand
CCCGCGCGGCCCGCGGCCCTGCGCCCGCCCTGCCGCCCTCAGGCGTCGAGCTCGATCGCCCGCTCGGGGCAGGCCGCCGCCGCCAGCCGGACGTCCTCGTCCAGGCCCGGTGGCACCAGCTCGTCGGCGACGGAGGCGTAGCCCGCCTCGTCGAGCACGAAGACCTCCGGGCAGATCGCCCAGCAGCGCGCGTGGCCCTGGCACAGCTCGGCATCGACGCGGACGCGCATCAGGCCGGCACCGCCGCCGTCGCCACCGCCCGCCGCGCGCCTGCCGGGAACGTCACGGGCAGGTCGACCGGCCCGTGGATGTGGTCGATCTTCCGCCGGTACACGTAGCCCTCGGCCAGCTCGTAGTCGGGGATGCGGCGCAGGAACTCCTCCAGGGCAATGCGGAACTCGAGTCGCGCCAGGTTGGAGCCGATGCAGCGGTGCGCGCCCAGGCCGAACGCGACGTGGTGGCTCGTGTCGCGGTCGAGCTGGAACGTCTCGGGGCTGTCGTACAGCTTCGGGTCGCGCGAGGCGGCCGCGTAGGCCAGCAGCACGTGATCGCCGGCGCGGAGCTGCTGCCCGCCCAGCTCGACATCGCGCATGACGGTGCGCGGCTGCAGCTGCACCGATCCGTAGACGCGGAGGAACTCCTCGCACGCCTGCTCGGTGAGGGCCGGGTCGGCCGTCAGCCGGTGGCGCAGCGCGGCGTCGCCGGCCAGGTGGTGGAGGCTCGTCGCGACGATGCTGCCCGTCGTCTCGACGCCGGCGGCCAGGATCAGCACGACGTTGGCGACGACCAGCTCGAGGTCGAGCCGCTTCCCCTCGAACTCGGCGGTGAGCAGGGTTTCGACGACGTCGCCGCGCGGCGGCTGGCCGCGTCGCTCCAGCACGAAGTCGGTGACGAACCCGGCCATCGCGGCCAGCAGGTCGTCGACGGAGTGGCCGTTGGGGCCGGCCGGCACCGCCTCGATGATCGCGAACAGCTCGGGGAGCCGCTCGAGCGGGAGGTTGAGCACCTCGGCGAAGATGACCAGGTGGGCGAGCGGCTGCGCGTAGTCGAGCCAGATGTCGCAGCGGCCCGACTCGATGAAGCCGTCGATCAGCCGGCTCGCGTGCTCGCGAATGCCCGGTTCGGAGCCGGCGACGACGGCCGGTGTGAAATGCGGGTTGAGGTTGAGCCGGTACCCCTTGTGCCGCGGCGGGTCGATCGAGATCAGCGTGCGCAGCATGATCTCGTTGGCGGGGTCCGGCGGCTTCGGCACGCCCTCGCGGGTCGAGCAGTGCGTCGGGAACTCGGTCGCGCGCGAGAACGTCCGGTAGTCGCGCGCCGCCTCGAACACCTCCTTGTGGCCGGTGACGATCCACCAGCCGCCGTACGGCTCGGCACGGGTGACCGGGCCGCTGCGGTGCATCTCGGCGAACACCTCGAACATGCCCCGCACGTACTCGGGGTCGTACATGTCGAACTGGTGGATGTCCCGCAGGGGACACTGGCCGGTGGCTGTCTCCATCGCTTCCCTCCGTGCTGCTGAGCCTGGCGCGTCCGCCGTGTCGCCGGAATGCCGACCGACGGTACGGGAGGCGGCACGGCTGTGCAACCGCGATCCGTCGGTAGGACCTGCGATCCTGCGGGGTGCCCGCTTTCTTCTCTCGGCCGTGTGCTCCCGGAGGTGCCCGCATGCCGCTCCACCACGTCGTCATGTTCAAGCTCACGGGCGGTGACGGCGGTGCCTCGGCGGCGGCCATCGACCCGCTGCTGCGCACCCTCGTCGAGACCGCGCCCGGAGCCCTCAGCGGCGAGCCGCGTGCGGACGCGGGCCTCAGGCCCGGCCATCCGCGCTCCTACCACCGGCTGCTCCACTTCACCTTTGCGGACGGCGACGGCTTCCGTGCGTACGTCGACAGTGCCGAGCACCAGGAGTTCCTCGCGGGCGTCGCCGACCTCGTCGAGTCGATCGCAGCCATCCAGTACGACGGCGCCTGAGGTGGCCCGTCCGCACGTCGAAATCGACCTGCTGAATGTCGAGTGGAAGACGATCGAGGAGGTCTTCGGCGACATCGGCCTGCACACCGAGCCCGGCGAACGGGCTGCCCAGCTCTCCCACGACCCTGTGACCGGCGCGGCGACGTACGTCGTGTGGCTGCCGCCCGGCTTCACGACGCCCGGCC
>JANXXF010000010.1 GCA_025350775.1 Actinomycetes bacterium | reverse complement strand
CTGGGCACGGTCGAGGCGCCCGACGGCTCCCAGCTCGTCGTCGCCGACGTGCCCGGGCTGATCGAGGGCGCCAGCGAGGGCATCGGCCTCGGCCACGAGTTCCTGGCCCATCTCGAGCGGGCGCGCCTGCTCGTCCACGTGATCGACTGCGCGGCCGGCGACCCCGCCGAGCAGTGGCGCACGATCGACAACGAGCTGCACCTCTACGGGGCCGGGCTGGACGAGCGGCTCCAGGTGGTCGTGCTGAACAAGGTCGACCTGGTGCCCGAGCCGCCCGTGCTCGAGCTCGAGGACGCGCGCATCCTCCGCGTCTTCCAGGTCTCGTGCGCCACTGGCGCCGGCATCGAAGGCTTCAAGCGGGCGCTCTTCGAGCTGTGCCCGTCGGCGGTCGTGCCGGAGCGCGTCGAAGATCAGCTCGACCTCGTCGAGTTCCTCGTCTACCGGCCCAAGCCGTCACAGAAGGCCAACTTCCGCATCCTGCGCACCGATCGCGGCTACCGCGTCGCCGGCACACCGCCGACCGACGAGGCCGTGCTCGAGCAGGCGCTGCGCGACGCCGGCGTCCGCAAGGGCGACGAGGTCTTCATCGGGGAGCAGGAGCTGCTGTGGGCATGACCACCGGTCTCCTCGGAGGCGCATTCGACCCGCCTCACCTCGGCCACGTCGGCCTGGCAGAGGCTGCCATCGCGCATTTCGAGCTGGTGCGCCTGGTCGTCGTCCCGGTCGGCGACGCGCCGCACAAGGAGGTCGTGCTGCCCGCCGAGACGCGCTTCCGGCTCGCGCATGCCGCCTTCCGCGACATGCCGCGCGTCGTCTTCTCGCGCATCGACATGGCGCGCAACGGGCCTGCCTACACGGTCGACACGGTCAAATACGCCGAGAAGGAGTGGACCGACGTGATCTTCCTCGTCGGTGCCGACCAGTTCCTCGGCTTCCCGGGCTGGAAGAGCCCGGACGAGATCCTCGAGCATGCGCGCCTCGGCGTGGCGACGCGCCCGGGCGTCTCCGAGCGGAAGCTGAAGGCCGTGCTCAAGCAGCTGAAGCGCCCGGAGCGCGTCGAGCTGTTCGCGATCCCCGAGCTGCCGATCTCCTCCACCGAGATCCGCCGCCTGATCGCAGCCGACGAGCCGTACGAGCAGCTCGTGCCGGTGGCCGTCGCCGATGTCATCGACGAACTGGGGCTGTACCTTGCCTGAGCCGAGCGAACCACAGGGGCGCACGCCCGCGGCGAACGCGGCGAGCGCGACAGCCCGCGGGGCGTCGGCGCCGTCGAGCCCGGCCGACCTGGCCGTGATCCTCGGCTACGCCCGCCGCATCGCCGAGGTCGCCGCCGACAAGCTCGCCGAGGACATCGTCATCCTCGACATGACCGGCGTCAGCTCGTTCACCGACTTCTTCATCATCTGCAGCGGCCGCAACTCCCGCCAGACCAAGGGCATCTACGAGGAGATCTACCACCGCCTCAAGCAGGAGTCACGGCTCACGCCGCGGGCGATCGCGGGCGAGCGCGAGGCCGAGTGGATCGTCGTCGACTACGTCGACATCATCGTGCACATCTTCACGCCGGAGCTGCGGGCGTTCTACCGGCTCGAAGACCTGTGGGACGACGTGCCCCGGGTCGCGCTCGACGCGACCGACGCCGGCTGAGCCGCCCGACGCCGGCTGAGCCGCCGCTACGGCCTCGGTGGCCGAGCCGCCGCTACAGCTTCTCGGCGGCGGCGCCACTCGCGCCCGGCGCGGCCGCCGGATCGTGCGCCTGCCAGGCCGTGCTCAGTGACGAGACGGCGGCACCGACGTCCTCGACGCCCCGCGCCTCGGCGCTGATGTGCGCGAGCGCCGTCACGAGCGAGACGATGTCGGCCTCGGTGGTGCCCAGCCCGATGCTGGCACGCACGGCGCCGGGGATCGAGATCTGCTCGCCGCGGTTGATCGCCGTCAGCAGCGCCTGCGAGTGGCCCGGGTCGACCGCCAGCAGGTGCGCGATCAGCGGGTGGGCGCAGAAGGAGCCGGCGCGGACGGCGATCGCCCAGTCGTCGGCGAGGCTGCGTCCCAGCTCATGCGAGTCGACGCCGGCGAGGATGAAGGTGGCGACGCCGACACGGTCGGTCGCGTCGGGCCACAGGCGCAGCAGCGAGACGCCGGCGAGGGCGTCGAGGCGACTCCACAGGCGCCGTGCCAGTGCCGACTCGGCGGCCGCGATGCGCTCCATGCCGACCCCTGCCAGCGCGTCGCAGGCGGCGCCCAGCGCGACGGCGCCGACGACGTTCGGCGTGCCCGCCTCGTAGCGCCCCGGGGAGCTGCCCCAGGCGACGTCGTCGAGCGTGACCAGCCGGACGGCGCCACCGCCCTTCAGCAGCGGCATCCCACCGCGCACGGCCTCGTCGCGCAGGATCAGGGCGCCCGCGCCGAACGGCGCATACACCTTGTGGCCCGAGAAGGCGAGGAAGTCGACGTCGAGGCCGGTCAGGTCGATGCGGCGGTGCGGCGCCAGCTGCGCGGCGTCCACGAAGATGAGCGCGCCGTGCTCGTGCGCGAGCCGGGTGAGCTCGCCGATCGGCGTGACCTCGCCGGTGACGTTCGAGGCGCCGGTGACGGCGAGCAGACGGTACGGCCTTCCGGCTGCGGCAGCGTCGCACAGACGGCCCTCGGTGGCCTCGAGGAAGTCGGCGAGCGAGTGCGCGAAGGGCAGGTAGTCGACCGCGTGCGAGCGCCACGGCAGTAGGTTCGCGTGGTGCTCGGCGGGCGAGCAGAGGATGCGCGAGTCGGGGGGCAGGGCGGCGGCGAGGACGTTTGCGGCCTCGGTCGTGTTGCGGACGAAGACGACGGAGCTGTCGGGCGGGCAGCCGACGAAGCGCTCGACGGAGGCGCGGGCAGCCTCGTAGGCGTCGGTCGAGCGGCGGCTGCGCAGCCCGCCGCCGCGGTGGACGCTGCCGTACCAGGGGATGAACTCGGTGACGGCGTCGACAGCGACCTGCAGCGCTGGCGTGGTCGCCGCGTAGTCGAGGTTGATCTCCTGGACGCCCTCCGTCGGCGTGCAGAGCGGCAGGAGAGCGTGGATGAGGCGGGCCTCGCTCGTCACCGGCTCAGATCACGAAGTCCTCGGCGGCCTGCCACTCGCCGTGGCTGGCAGTGAACGGCCCCTCGTGCAGGCCGCCGTCGCCGAGCTGCTGCTCGAGCTGCGTGACGCGCTCCATCAGCGAGCGCAGGGTGGCCGCGATCACGTCGGGCTGGTCACCGTGCTCGAGGTTGGGCGCATGGCCGTGCTGCCAGCCGCGCCGCACGATCTCGCCGGGCACGCCGACGACGACGACGTCCGGTGGGACGTCGCGGACGACGACCGCGTTCGCGCCGATGCGGCTGCCCTCGCCGATCGTGATCGCGCCCAGCACCTTGGCGCCCGCTCCCACCACGACCCGGTCGCCGAGCGTGGGGTGGCGCTTGCCGCGCTCGAGGCTCGACCCGCCCAGCGTGACACCGTGGTACAGCGTCACGTCGGCGCCGACCTCCGCCGTCTCGCCGATGACGACGCCGGTGCCGTGGTCGATGAACAGCCGCGGCCCGATCGTCGCGGCCGGGTGGATGTCGATGCCGGTGAGCAGGCGCGCCCACTGCGCGACGACGCGCGCCGCCAGCCGCAGCCGGAGCTGCCAGAGCCGGTGCGCGACGCGGTGACTCCAGAGCGCCCACAGGCCCGGGTAGCAGAGGATCACCTCGAGCGCGTTGCGGGCAGCCGGGTCGCGCTCGAGGACGGCCTTGATGTCGCCACGCACGGGTCGGCCCGGCTCAGTCGACGAGGTCGGCGTAGAGGGCGGTGCTCAGGTAGCGCTCGCCGAACGACGCGATGATCACGACGAACAGCTTGCCCTTGTTCTCGGGGCGGGCGGCGACCTGGCCGGCGGCCCAGATGGCGGCACCCGACGAGATGCCGACGAGCAGCCCCTCGTCGCGGGCGATCGCGCGCGCCGTGGCGAAAGCCTCGTCGTTCGGCACGCGCACGACCTCGTCGTAGATCTCGGTGTTGAGCACGCCCGGCACGAAGCCGGCGCCGATGCCCTGGATCGGGTGCGGCCCCTTGGCGCCGCCGGAGAGCACCGGCGAGGCGTCGGGTTCGACGGCGATCACCTGGAACCCGGGCTTGCGCGCCTTGATCACCTCGCCGACACCGGTGATGGTGCCGCCGGTGCCGATGCCCGAGACGAGGAAGTCGACCTGGCCGTCGGTGTCGCGCCAGATCTCCTCGGCCGTCGTCTGGCGGTGGATCTCCGGGTTGGCGGGGTTCTCGAACTGCTGCGGGATGAGGTAGCGCGAGTCGGCCGCGGCGAGCTCCTCGGCTTTGCGGATCGCGCCGCCCATGCCGTCGGGGCCGGGGGTCAGGATGAGGTCGGCGCCGTAGGCGCGCAGCAGCATCCGCCGCTCCTTGCTCATCGTCTCTGGCATGACGAGCGTGCACTTGTAGCCGCGCGCGGCGCAGACCATGGCCAGCGCGATGCCCGTGTTGCCGCTCGTCGGCTCGAGGATGATCGTGTCGGCCTTCAGCTGGCCGGACTTCTCGGCGGCGTCGATCATCGACACGCCGATGCGATCCTTGACGCTGTGCGCCGGGTTCTGGAACTCGAGCTTGGCGACGACGTTGGCGCCCGTCGCCGCGGACAGGCCGCGCAGGCGGACGAGCGGCGTGTTGCCAACGAGCTCGGTGACATCGTTTGCGATCTTCATGGCTCTCCCCTGGGGCAGGCCGCGCTCGCGCGGGGCCTTCTGTCGATGGCAGTCGAGATGCTGGCGGGAGTCTACTTCAGAAAGTGAAGCTACCGGGGCCTGGCGCCGGGCTGGCGCCGAGGCCCGCGCCCAGGACTGCGGCAACGCGGTGCTGACGCCGGGCGTGCCCTCCCGTACGCTTTCGCGCATGGGAGCCGCAGCGTGACCGGGCGCAGTCGCGTCCACTACTCCTGGGTGGTGGCCGCGGTCACGTTCGCGACGCTGCTGATGACGTCGGGCTTCCGCGGCCTGCCCGGCCTGCTGTTCGCCCCGCTCGAGCACGAGTTCGGCTGGAGCCGCTCGACGGTCTCGCTCGCGGTGTCGGTCAACCTGCTGCTGTTCGGCCTGGGCGGGCCGTTCGCGTCGGCGCTGCTCAACCGCTACGGCGTGCGCCGCGTGATCGGCTGGGCGCTCGTGACGATCGCGGCCGGGTCGGGGCTGACGGTGCTGATCGACGCGCCGTGGCAGCTGACGCTGCTGTGGGGCGTCGTCGTCGGGCTGGCCACCGCCGCGATCTCGGTGCCGCTGGCTGCGACCATCGCCAGCCGCTGGTTCGTGCAGCGGCGGAGCCTCGTCGTCGGCGTGCTGACGGCGTCGTACGCGACCGGGCAGCTCGTCTTCCTGCCGGCGCTGGCATGGGTGGTCAGCGCCTACGGCTGGCGCTGGGCGACCGCGGCCGTGAGCGTCCTGGCGGTGGGGCTGATCCTGCCGTTCGTCGTCCTGCTGATGCGCGAGCGGCCCGCCTCGCTGGGGCTGCGCGCGTACGGCGCCGACGAGGACGACAGCTTCCCCGCCGCAGCGGGCAACCCGTTCGGCGCCGCGCTCGCCGGGCTGCGGCTGGGCGCCGGCTCGAAGGACTTCTGGCTGCTCGCGGGGAGCTTCTTCGTCTGCGGCGCGACCACCACCGGGCTGATCGGCACCCACATGATCCCCGCCGCGATGGATCACGGGATCACGGTGGTGGCGGCAGCCGGCTACGTCGCCCTGATAGGCGTGTTCGACATCGTCGGCTCCACGACCTCGGGCTGGCTCACCGACCGCTTCGACCCGCGCCGGTTGCTGTTCTGGTACTACGGCCTGCGCGGGCTGTCGCTGCTGGCGCTGCCGCTCGCGTTCCGCTCGCCGCACATCGGGCTGATCGCGTTCACCGTGTTCTTCGGGCTCGACTGGGTGGCGACCGTGCCGCCGACGGTGGCGCTCACTCTGCGCTCGTTCGGCCCTGCCAACGTCGGCATCGTGTTCGGCTGGATCTTCGCGGCTCACCAGTTGGGTGCCGCCGTCGCGGCGTGGGGCGCGGGCTTCGGGCGCACCCGCACCGGCGACTACCGGACGACGTTCATCGCTGCCGGCGCCTTCTGCTTCGTGGCCGTGCTGCTGGTGCGCTGGATCGGCGCGCCGGCCACCCGGCTGCGGGCTACGCTGGCTGAACAGAGTCCAACGATCCGCGAGGGGCGGTTCCCATGAAGTGGAGAGCATTCGGCAGCGCGGTCGTCGGCGCGCTCGCCATCCCGGCTGCGGCGCTGGCGCTCGCCCCCGGCCCGGGAAACCTCGTCCTCAACGGCGACGCCGAGTTTGGCCCGTTCGCCCACGACGCCACCACTGCCCTCAAGCCGGTCGGCTGGAAGACGACGGGCAGCTTCACGGCGCTGCTGTACCAGGAGCCGGGCGCCACCAGCGCCGGCTCGGTCGGGGCCGCTGCAGCAAAGGCGATCGGCGGCGGCAAGGCGCTATTCGCCGGCGGGCCGACGAGCGGGACGGCCACCGCGACGCAGAGGTTCCCGATTCCGCAGCCGCTGCTGACAGCGGTCGCGGCAGGGCGGGCCCACGCGACGGCGTCGGCTGCGTTGGGCGGCCGGCAGGGTCAGGGTGACGCCGCCACGGTCACCTTCCGGTGGCGGAGCGCCGACGGGAAGTTGCTCGGAACCGTGCGGCTCGGCCCGGTGACGCCCGCGCAGCGCGCCAACACGACGAAGCTGCTGCGGGTGGCGAAGACGGTCGCGGTGCCCGCGGCGACGCGCCTGGTGCAGGTCACCATCACGGCGACGGGCGGCGGCTACATCGACGGCTACGCCGACAACGTGTCGCTCGTGCTGAAGTAGGGGCGAGCCGCCGGTCGCCGGGGCCGGGCGAGCCGCCGGTGGGCCGGCCGCATGCCGGTCCGGTCGTTGGCCGGCGGGGCCGGCGGCTGGCGTCGCTCAGGGCGTGGTGCCACCGAGGATGGTGGCCAGCCGCCCCACGTCGATGTTGCCACCCGAGACGATGCAGACGATCCGCCCCGTGCCGACCCGGCCCGACGCCGCGACGGCGACGGCGAGCGCGCCCGCGCCCTCGGCGATCACGCGCGTCCGCTCGGCGAGCAGGCGGATGGCGGCCGCGGTCTCGTCGAGCGTTGCGACGTGGGACCCGTCGAGCAGCCCGTGCGCCCGCTCCCACATGCGCGGCAGCACCATTGGCGCACCCGCGCCGTCCACGAACGACGACCGGTAGTCGCTGCGGCTGGCGCTGCCGGCCGCCAGCGACGCCGCGAAGGCTGCACCGGTCTCCGGCTCGACCGCCTCGACGCGCGTCTGCGGCCGCAACGCCTTGATCGCGCTCGCCACCCCCACGCTGAGGCCGCCGCCGCCCCAGGGGACGAGCACGACGTCGGGATCGGGCAGGTCCTCGAGGATCTCGAGGCCGATGGTGCCGTTGCCGGCCATGACCCGCTCGTCGTCGACCGGGTGCACGAAGAGCCCGTCGATCTCGTCGAAGCGCGACTCCTCGATCGCCTGCCACCAGCGCTCGTACGGCACGGCGACGATGCGGCCGCCGAGCCGGCGCACGGCTGCGAGCTTCGTCTCGGGGGCGTTCTCCGGGACGACGATCGTCGCCGGCACACCGAGCTCCCGCGCCGCGTGTGCGACACCCTGCGCCATGTTGCCGGCGCTCGCGGTGACCACGCCGCGGGCCACGTCCGCGCGCGCTGCCTGCCGGATGGCGTTCGCGGCACCGCGGATCTTGAACGAGTTGACTGGCTGCAGCGTCTCCAGCTTGAGCCAGATCTCGGCGGCGAGCTCGGGCGCCTCGAGCCTGATCAGGGGCGTGCGCACGGCGGCGCCGGCGATCGTCTGCCGGGCGAGCAGAATCTCGTCGAGCGGGATCAGAACGAGACCTCGACGCCGGAATCAGTCTCTCGGGCGCGGTGGTAGACGTGCGCAGCTGCGGCGAGATCCTCGACGGCGAGGCCCAGCGACTTGAAGACGGTCAGCTCGTCGGCGGAGGTGCGGCCCGGGGCGGCACCGATCAACACCGCGCCGATCTCGGCACGGATGTGGCCGGGCCCGATCGCGCCCTCCCGCAGTGGGAACAGGTAGTCGCCGGCCTCGTTCTCGGTCGACTCACGCCGGTCGACGAAGAGGCTGGCCGCCGCCATCGTCGCCGAGTCGAGCTCGCGAGTGGTCGGGATGCTCGAGCCCACGGCGTTGATGTGGGCGCCGGCCCGTAGCCAGTCACGCTGCAGCACGGGCTCGCGCGCCGAGGTCGTCGTACAGATCACGTCGGCGCCCTCGACGGCCGCCTGGGCGGACGCGGCGACGGAGACGCCGACGCCGGTGCGGGCGCCGAGCTCCCGCGCGCGCTCCGGGTCGCGCGCCCACACACGGATCTCGTCCCAGTCGCGCAACGCGCACAGCGCCTCGAGGTGGCTGGCCGCCTGTACGCCGGCGCCGAGGATCGCGAGCACGCGAGCGCCGGGCCGGGCCAGGGCGCGCGTCGCCACCGCCGACACCGCGGCCGTGCGGATCGCCGTGATCGCCGACGCGTCGAGCAGGGCGCGCGTCTCACCGGTCTCACCGTCGAACAGCGTCACCGTCCCCTGGTGCGGGTCGAGCCCGCGGGCCGCGTTGCCAGGGGCGACGCAGACGGTCTTGAGCGCGTACAGCGGCTCGCCGCCGCCGCGATAAGCGGGCATCAGCGCGAGCAGCGTCTCCGCTCCCGGCGGCCGCACGATGGAGCGCAGCGGGTTGTGCAGCTCGCCCCGCGCCAGGGCCGACAGCGCAGCCTCCATCACGGCGATGCACTCGCCCATGGGAAGGAGGCGTACCACGTCGTCGTGGCCGAGAATCAGAATGGTGCTCATGCGAAGAGCGAGCCTATGCGCTCGCAGTCGGCCGGGGCGAGGTCGAGAGCGAACGCCTCGCGCACCGGCTCGAGGTGCTCGGCACGGCCGGGGCCGCTGACCACCGCCGTCACCTGCGGCTGGGCGAGCAGCCAGGCGAGGGCGAGGGCTGCGGCCGAGACGCCGTACTCGGCGGCGGCGGCTTCGAGCTGTTCGACCCCGGTGAACACGCGCTCGGCGACGAGGTGGCCGTACGGCTCCGGCCGCAGCGTCATCCGCGACCCCGCGGGGAACGCCTGCCCGCGCCGGTACTTGCCCGTCAGCCAACCGCCGGCGAGCGGCCCGAAGGGCGTGTACCCGAGCCCGTACGCGGCACAGAGTGGCAGCACGTCGGCCTCGTCGCCGCGATCGAGCAGCGAGTACGAGTTCTGCACCACGCTGGGGCTGCCGACGGCGAGCGCCTCGCGCAGGTACGCGCCGTCGACGTTGCTCACGCCGTAGGCGCCGATCTTGCCGGCGGTGACGAGCTCGTCGAAGGCGCCGAGCGTCTCGGCGAGCGGCGTCTCGGGATCGGGCTCGTGCAGGAGGTAGAGGTCGACGCGCTCGACCCGCAGACGCGTGAGGCTCGAGTCGAGCTGCCGCTTCACCCGGGCCGGCGCGAGCCCGCGGTCGTCGCCTGCCGCCATCGGGTTGAACACCTTCGTCGAGAGGACGACCTGCTCGCGCACGGCGGCGCCCTGCGTCGCCAGCCAGTCGCCGATCCACTCCTCGCTGCGGCCGCCGCCGTAGGCGTCGGCGGTGTCGAACAGGGTCAGCCCGAGCTCGCACGCGGTGTCCATCAGCCGGAAGGCCTCGGCCCGCGACACGCCCTGCCCAAAGAACTCGGGCGCGGAGCCGACCCCGCCGAAGTTGCCGCAGCCGAGCGCCACCCGCGCGACGCGCCTGCCGCCCCGGCCGAGCTCCCGCTGCTCCACTAGTGGCTCACTCTGCGTTCCGATAGTCGTAGGCGAGCTTGCCGTCCGGGTAGTAGGCCTCCGCCGGCGAGCCGGCCGGGCGGAAGATGCCGAGCACCTGCATCGTCGAGCCGCCCGTGTTTTCCAGGCTGTGCACGAGCCGCGGCGTCAGGTGGATGCACGAGCCACGGCCGATCGGCTCGTGCAGCGCGCCGATGTGCAGCAGCCCCTCGCCGCCGAGGACGTAGATCACCTCGTCGTAGGTGTGGAAGTGGTCGGGTGCGCGGCCCGGCGGGATGTAGCCGATGAACTGGGTCGCGCTGGGGCAGCCGACGGCCGGGTCGGTGACGATGCGGAACTGACGGGCGCCGGTGGCCGCGCGCGCCTCCTGGTCGGCGAGCCGAGTGACGACCTGCCGCTGGCTGGTCTCACCGTCGGAGGGCGGCAGCGGGAGCGTCACCGAGTGGACCGTCAGCGGCACGGCGCCGGGGTTGTCGAGCGTGTACTGCTCGCCCGGCCGGATGGTGGCGCCGGACTCGGCCTCGAGCGCGTGCGTCACGCCCGCGAGCTGGAGCACGCCGCTGCCGCCGAGCACGAACAGCACCTGGTCGCAGTCGCCCGCCGTGCGCGCGGCGGAGCCGCCCGGCGCCACCTCCAGCAGCTCCTGGACGAGGTGCTCGCAGCCGGAGGCGGCGTCGTAGGCGACCCGCGTCGCCACAGGGCCACCGGGGAGGGCCGTTGCAGTCAGCTCCGCTTCGTGGACGAGGTTCGCGCGGCGGGCGCGGGCGGGGCTGGCGTCGGTCATGCGTCGCCCCGGACAAGCAGGGCGCGCTGCCGGCGGAGCGAGGCGAGCACCGCGTCGATGTCGCCGGCGCTGTTGTAGCAGTGCGGCGAGATCCTCAGGTTCCCGTCGCGGCACGACGCCTCGATGCCGTCGGCGGCCAGCCCGGCGACGAGGGCGTGATCGTCGGTCGAGGCGATGCAGACGAGCGCGCCACGGCTGGCGTGCTCGCGCGGGGTGACGACGCGGCCGTCGAGCTCGTCAACACCCGCGATCAGCCTGTCGGTCAGCCCGAGCACGTGCGTGCGCGTCTCGGCGATGCCGATCTCCTGCATCAGCTCCATGCCGGCGACTCCTGCGTAGATCGAGGGGATCGGGGGTGTGCCCGACTGGAAACGCGCCGCCGTGGGCGCCGGCGAGTAGTCGAAGATGTCCATCTCGAAGATGTCGCGGTCGGCGAACCAGCCGGTGTCGGTGGGCAGGATGCTCTCGACGAGCCCGCGGCGGACGTAGAGGAAGCCGAGCCCGGCCGAGCCGAGCAGGTACTTAAGGACACCGGTGGCGAGGAAGTCGACATCGAGCGCACGGACGTCGAGGGGGATCGTGCCGGCGGCCTGGTACGCGTCGAGCAACACGAGCGCACCGTGCTCGCGGGCGAGCTCGACGACCCCCGCAATATCGGTGAGGGCGCCGTTGCGGTAGCAGACCGCCGTGATCGAGACGAGTGCCGTGCGCTCGTCGATCGCCTCGGCGAAGCGCTCGAGCGGGATCGGGCGGCCGGGCTCGGCGGCAGCGACGTGGACGATCTCGGCGCCGCGCGCCTCCTGGGCGTGCCAGATCTGCCCGATCGTGGGGAACTCGTAGTTCGACACGACAACCTTGCGGCCGCGCAGGTCGAGCCCGCTCGCGAGCGCCGACACGCCCGCCGACACCGAGGTCGTGACCGCCACCTCGTCGGTGGTCGCCCCCACGAGGCCGGCGAAGCTGGCCCGTGCCTCCTCCTGCTTCTCCATCCAGTAGCCCCACGGCGCGCCCCGCTCATCCCAGTCGGTCAGGTAGCCCTCGTACGCGGCGCGCACGGCGTCGGAGAGCGCTCCCTGCGAGCACGAGTTGACGTACACCTTCGAGTCGAAGATCGGGAAACGGCCGCGGATCCGGTCGGGCAGCGGCAGCGGCAGCGGCAGCGGCAGCGGCAGCGGGCTAGCGGCCAAGGTACGCCTTCTTCAGGTCGTCGTCGGCGAGCAGCATCGCGGCCGTCCCCTGGAGGACGATCCGCCCGGTCGAGAGCACGTAGCCGCGGTCGGCGATCGAGAGGGCCATGTTGGCATTCTGCTCGACGATCAGCATCGCGACGCCGGCTTCGTGCACCTGCTGGATGATCTCGAAGCTCTTCTCGACGAGGATCGGTGCGAGCCCCATCGACGGCTCGTCCATCAGCAGCAGCCTCGGCCGGCACATCAGCGCGCGGCCCACGGCGACCATCTGCTGCTCGCCGCCGGAGAGTGTGCCGGCGAGCTGGGAGCGGCGCTCGTAGACGCGTGGGAACAGGGTGTAGACACGCTCGAAGTCCTCCTTCGTCGGAGAGCCGTGGAGGTAGGCGCCCATCTCGAGGTTCTCGAGCACGGTCATGGGGGCGAACAGGCGGCGGTTCTCGGGCACGATCGCCAGGCCCTTGGCGATGCGGTAGCTCGTAGTGCGTGTCGTGACGTCCTCGCCGGCGATCGACACGGTGCCGGTGCGCGGGCGGACGAGGCCGAGCGCGGTCTTCAGCGTCGTCGACTTGCCGGAGGCGTTGCCGCCCAGCAGCGACACGAGCTCGCCCGGCATCACCTCGAGCGTGACGCCCTGCAGGATGTGGATCGGCCCGTAAAAGGTGTCGACGTTGTCGAGCCGCAGCAGCGGGGTGGGGGAGGCAGCACCAGCGCCGGCCGGCCCGGCAGGTGTCGGCGTGGCCGTCACTTGGTCGTCGTCCGCTTCGTGCCGAGGTACGCCTCGACGACCCGCGCGTCCCCGGCGATGGCCGCGAACGTGCCCTCGGCGATCTTCACGCCGTGGTCGAGCGCGACGACGCGGTCGGAGACGCCCTCGACGACGTGCATGTCGTGCTCGATCACGAGGATCGTGTAGCCGCCCTCGCTGCGCAGGCGGCCGATGAGCTGGGTGATCTCGTGCGTCTCGGCCGGGTTCATCCCCGCTGCGGGCTCGTCCAGCAGCAGGAGCTTCGGCCGGGTCGCGGTGGCGCGGGCGATCTCGAGCCGGCGCCGGTTCGCATACGACAGCGAGTAGGCGGGCTGATCCCAGCGGTAGCCCATCAGGCGCTCGCCGAAGAACGCGAGCTTCTCCTCGGCCAGCCTGCGGATCTCGGCCTCCTCGCGGCGCATGCCCGGCGTGCGCAGCATCGAGCGCCAGACGCCGGCCTTCGTGTGGCCGTAGGCCGCCGCCATCACGTTCTCGCGGACGCTCATGTTGAGGAACAGGCGCAACGTCTGGAAGGTGCGGGCGATGCCGAGCCGGTTGATCTGGTGAGGGGCCTTGCCGACGATGCTGCGGCCCTCGAAGAGGATCTCGCCGGAGACGGGGCGGTAGAGGCCGGTGACGAGGTTGAAGAGCGTCGTCTTGCCGGCGCCGTTCGGGCCGATCACGCTGACGATCTCACCGGGCTGGACGGCGAGGTCGAGCTTGTCGATGCAACGCAGGCCGCCGAACGCCATCGAGACGCCGCGCAGCTCCAGCAGCGGCTCGGTGCTCATACGATCTCCACCCGCCGCTCGCCGAGGATGCCGGCCGGCCGCGTCGTCATCACGCCGACGAGGATGGCGCCGAGCAGGATGTAGCGCGTGATCTCCGGCTGCGGGCCGAGCACGTTCTCCCAGACGAACGAGGCGAGGTAGAGCGTCGGCACGAGCGCGACGAGCTTCCAGCGGCCGCGGATCGTCACCACGGCGAGCACGGCCGCGATGAGCAGGACGTACGACGCCTCGCGGGTGGAGCCGAGGCTCTGCGGCACGATCGCCCAGTGGGCGATGGCTCGCCCGACTGCGCCGCCGCCCGGGGTCGTCCCGCGCGTCCAGGCAGGGTCGATCGCGCCGGCGATCGCGTGCACGGCAAAGCCGAACGCCACCGTCGCCGCCACCAGCAGCAGGTACTTGCGCGCCGAGCGCAGCACCGGCAGCAGCAGCAGGAGCACGGCGATGTAGAAGACCCAGCGGGAGTTGTCCGGGCTGCGTAGCGACTCGAGCATGACGTTGACGACGACAGCGCCGACGATGGCGCCCGCCTGGCTGCCGGCGCCGCCGAGGATCACCATCGCGTAGATCGTGATCAGCTGAGGGACGTCGAAGTTGTCGGGGAACACGGCGGCGTTGACGGAGGCGGTGAGCGTCCCGGTGAGCGCGGCGATCCCGGCGCCGAAGGCAAACGCCATCAGCTTGAGCCAGTCGATCGGCATGCCCATCGAGGTGGCGGCGAGCGGATCCTCCCGCAGCGCCCGCCACGCCCGGCCCGTGCGCGACGCGTTGACGAAGCGGAGAGCGACGTAGATCACGACGAAGAAGCCGATCGCGACATAGAGGTAGTCGGGGTTGAAGAGGCCCCTGTGGCTGACGGGCAGGGCGTGCCCGAACCAGCTGAGCGGATCGACCTTGAGGATCCCGTTGACGCCGTTGGTGACGTTGCTGCCGAAGATGTCGTGCCCGTTGGTGATCACGCTGCGGAAGATCTGCAGGGCGAACAGCGTGACGATCGCGAGGTAGTCGCCGACGAGCCGCCACGACGGCAGGCCGACGACGAGGCCGAGCAGCGCGCCGGCGAGGGTCACCACCGGGATCACCACGATCGTCGGGACGTGGATGTCGAACTGGCTCGAGCCGAGGATCGCGTAGAGGTACGCGCCGAACCCGAAGAAGGCGACGTAGCCGAGGTCGAGCAGCCCGCCCCAGCCGACGACGACGTTCAGGCCGAGGGCGAGCAGCATGAAGATCGTGGTGTCGAACGCGACGCGCTGGATGTACGAGTCGGAGGTGACCACGGGCACGAGGCAGGCCAGGACGACGAACACGGCCAGGAAGGCCCACCAGGGAGTACGAGCCTGCGCTCGTGCGATCCCGCCGAGCAGGCCGCTGCGACGCTCGCGCTGCTCGCCCTCGCGGGCGACCCACTCGTCTTTGCCGATGCGGGGCCCGCTGCTCATACCTTCTTGATCTCCGCCTTGCCGAGGATCCCGCTCGGCCGGATCAGCATGAACGCGACGAGGATCGAGAAGATAAAGAGGTTCGACCAGCCGGTCGAGATGTACGTCTGCGTGACGGTCTCGACGAGGCCGAGCAGGTAGCCGCCGAGCATCGCGCCGGGGACGGAGCCGATGCCGCCGATGACCGCGGCCGTGAAGCCGGAGAGCCCGGCGAGGAACCCCATCTGGCTGTAGACATCGGTGCGCAGGCTGAAGAGCACGCCGCCGATGCCGGCCAGCGCCGACCCGAGCACGAAGGTGAAGACGATCACCTTGTCGACGTCGACGCCCATCATCATCGCGGCCTCGCGGTCGAACGACGTGGCGCGCATCGCCTTGCCCATGCGCGTGCGCGAGACGAGCAGCCAGAGCACGACCATCATCACCACCGCCACGACGACGACGATGATCCGCACGAGCGACACGTGCAGCGGCCCCCAGGTGATGCCGGAGAGGAACAGCTTCCCGCCCGCCATCGTGAAGGTGTCGTAGGTGCGGTGATTCGCGCCGAACAGCAGCTGCATGCTGTAGGCAATGAAGAACGATGTTCCGAGCGCGCTGATCAGTGGCGCTATGCGGGGTGCGTTGCGTAGCGGCCGATAGGCGAACCGTTCGACGGCGACGCCGAGCACTGCGCAGCCGGCCATCGCCGCGAGCGCCATCAGCACCAGCACGAGCCAGATCGAGATGGTGGGGTTGGCGGCGCCGCCGAAGGCCTTCAGCACGCCCAGGCCGATGAAGCTGCCCACCATGAAGACGTCGCCGTGGGCGAAGGGGAGGAGCTTGAGGATCCCGTAGACCATCGAGTAGCCCAGCGCGATCAGCGCGTAGACGCTTCCCAGCGTCACGCTGTCGACGATTGTCTGGATGAACTGGTCCACGAGCAACAAAAAGGTGTGGTCCCGGGCCGCCGAGCAGCCCGGGACCACACCAGCCGTAGCTACGAGCCGAGCTTGCCGATCTGCTTGTACTTGCCGTCCGAGCCGATCTGGAAGAGCCAGAACGAGCCGTTCAGCGGGTCATGCGTCTTCGTCGAGAAGCGGAAGGCGCCACCGTAGATCGGGTTGGCGACCTTCACGTTGCGGACGAGCGAGAACACCGAGGCGCGCGTCGCGTAGGTGTTCTGATTCGTCTTGCAGGCCTTTGTGATCGCCTGCATCGCGACCTGCGCGGCGAGGTACGCCGGCGGGCCGAACGCGGAGAACGTCTTGCCGGGGTTGTCCTTGTTCCACGCGTCGACGTACACCTTGCCGGCTGCGTCGGCCGAGATGTCCGGGCCGAAGTTCGACACGAAGGAGCCGGCCAGCTTGAAGCTGCTCGGGTCGTCGGTGCCGTCGGTGCCGAACACGACTGCGGCCTTGCCGGCCTCGCGGAGGGTGACGCCGAGCACCTGGGCGTTCGACGCGACCTGCCACGGCGTGAACACGACGTCCGTGTCCTTCGAGATCTTGTTCACGATCGCCGAGAAGTCGGTGGTGTTGTTCGTGACCGACTCACGCTGGACGGTGACGCCGTTGGCCTTCAGGTACGTGCCGACGATGTCGGCGAGACCGACCGAGTACGGCTCCTGGGCGTCGATGATCGCGACCTTCTTCGCCTTCAGCGTGCCGGCGATGTACTGCGCGTCACGAGTGCCCTGGACGCTGTCGTCGGCGACGACGCGGTAGAACGCGGCAGTCGCGGTCGGCGCCTTGCCGCCGACGGACTTCGTCAGCGCGGCGTTGGTGGCCGACGGCGAGATGTGCGCCACCTTGGCGTCGAAGAACGCCTTGCTGGTTGCGGCCGAGCCGCCGGAGGTGGCCGGGCCGATCACGACGACGTACGAGCCGTTCGCGATCACCTTCTGCGCGGCAGTCGCGGCGATGGCCGGGTCGAGCTGCGTGTCGACGCCGACGATGTTGAACGTGTGGCCCAGCTTCGGGCCCTCCTGCTTGGCGGCGAGCTTCGCCCAGCTGAGCTGATCGTTACCGAGGAAAGCGGCGGGGCCGGTGAGCACCGACAGCAGCGGGATGGTGATCGTCTTGGCACAGCTCGCGCCGGACGTCTGCCTGGCCGGTGCCGAGCTGTTGGCGGACGCGCCTGCGACGGCCGCGAGTGCGGCGCCCACGGCGATCCCCAGAGTTACTACCGACTTCTTCATTCGTTCCTCCTGGTTGACTCCGACACTTCGACGAGCACCGGTGGCGCGATTGCGTCGGGATCCCGGCGGCGCGCCCTGCCCGTCACCTGCGGCGAGCGGAGTGCAGCGGCGCGGGGGGACGAGCAGATGTCGCGTCGCACCTCTGGGAGCGGGAGCAGGTGCCACGGGTAGAAGGGTGTCATGTTACGGAGGCGGTAGCCAAAGTCAACCTGGCGACCGGCCCGCGGGCTGGTCGACGGCTACGCCGACAACGTCTCGCTCGTGCTGGAGTAGAGTCGCCCGCATGGGCGAATCCGTGCAGTTCACGTCATCCCGCGGCGAGGCCGGCGGGTATCTCGCGCGGCCGGCCGCTCCGGCCCACGCCGGCATCGTCGTGATCCAGGAGTGGTGGGGGCTCGTCCCGCAGATCGAGGGCGTGGCCGACCGCTTCGCCGCGCTCGGCTACGTTGCGCTCGCGCCCGACCTCTACCACGGGCAGAGCACCGTCGAGGCCGAGGAGGCCCACCACCTGATGGACGGGCTCGACTGGAGCCGCGCCGCGGCCGAGCTAGCCGGGGCGGTCGCGCACCTGCGCACCGTCGAGGGCGTAGGCAGCGTCGGCGTCGTCGGCTTCTGCATGGGCGGCGCGCTGACGTTGATCGCCGCGGCCGATCCCGCCGTCACGGCGTACGTCGCCTTTTACGGATTCCCGCCCGCCGCCAGCGCTCGCCTCGACGAGATCACCGCGCCCGGGCTGCTGCTCTTCGGCGAGCACGAGCACGCCTTCTCGGTGCCGGACGCGCAGGCCTGGGCGGCGGCCCAGCGGGCGAAGGGGCTGGAGGCCGAGGTGCGGATCTACCCCGGCGCCGTGCACGGATTCTTCAACGAGACGATCGCGGCGATCTACCACGAGCCCTCGGCGCGCGACGCGTGGGAGCGGACGGTCGAGCTGTTCGGGCGGCACCTGCGCGGGTAGCCGGGCGGCCGTCGCGCTGCGACACCTGCACGCGATCGGGGCACAGGCTTCTCGCGGCGCCCCTTGAGCCTGGATCCACCGTTTTTCGCGGGCGCTGCAGCTCGTCCAGACTGCCAGGCCGCTCCCCGGCGGGGTTTCGGCCGCCGCCTACGGCGGCGGGGCCTGCACCCAGCCGGTGCGCTCCGCGCTGAAGCCTCCGCAACGGGCCACCGGCCCGCCCCGTACGGCCCCAACGCGTCCTGACAGCCCGGACAAGCGCCTCGCGATCACGAAAAATGGTGGATCCAGGTTGGATCGTGCCCGCCACGGTGCTAGCCTCGTGCCATTCCGGACAAGGGAGAGGTATGGCGCACGACCTGGTCGAAGGTTCCCTGGCAACAACCCGGCGTCGCTTCCTGAGCGCAACAGGAGTCACGGGCGCGGCGCTCGGGCTCGGTCTCTGGCGCTCCGGGGCGGCCCACGCGGCGGATCCCGCGGCGTCCGTGGTGTCCGCGGCGGCAGCGGCAGGCGGCGCAGGAGGTGGAACGGGCGGCAGGACGTTCGTCGGCGGCGTCTTCGCGCTGGAACTCGACGGCATCTCGGCCGGCTTCAGCCGCGGCATCGACGGCGGTGCGATCACCGCCGACGTGATCGACGAGCCGGTAGGCCCCGACGGCGTCGCGCGCAAGCACATCGGCGGCGTGAAGTACGAGGACATCACGGTTCAGGCGGGCTTCGGGATGTCGAAGGGCATCTACGACTGGATCAAGGCCAGCCTGGACCGCGCGGCGCCGCGGCACACGCTCACGGCCCAGACGCTGGACGCGAAGCTCAACGTCGCGTCGGAGCGGCACTTCTTCGACGCCCTCATCAGCGAGGTGGTGATCCCGGCTTGCGATGGATCAGCCAAGGATCCCGCCTATATGACGGTGACGTTCGCGCCCGAGAGCACTCGGGACACGCCCCCTTCGGGAAAGTCGCCGGGGGCACCGCCGAAGGATCGCCAGAAGACATGGCTCCCGTCGAACTTCAAGCTCACGATCGGCGACCTCCCGTGCTCTCGGGTCAACAAGATCGAGGCGCTCGTGATCAAGCAGGGCGTGGCCAGCACGGCAATTGGCGAGACGCGCGACTACGAGAAGGAGCCGACCAAGGTCGAGGTGCCGAACCTCGTGATCACGCTCCCCGAGTCGGTCGCGAAGCCCTTCTACGACTGGCACGAGGACTTTGTGATCAACGGAAATAACGGCCCGGAGGCCGAGAAGCAAGGCCTGCTGACGCTGCTCTCGCTCGATCGCAAGCAGGAGCTGGCGACGATCAGCTTCACCAACCTCGGCATCTTCAAGCTGACGCCGGAGAAGGTCGAGTCGCATTCGGACAACATCCGGCGGGTCAAGGCCGAGATGTACTGCGAAGAGATCAAGTTCGACTACAAGGCGACCTGGGCCTAGCGCGCCAGGAACCCGAGTTCGAGCAGCCCGCGGACGGCGGGCAGGGCGGCGAGCGCAAACTCGTCTGTCCCGACGCCGTCCGGGGCGAGCTCGGCGGCAGTCTCGGCCAGCGCGTCGCGGAGGGTGCGGCGGCCGTCGAGGCGCGCCAGGAGCTGCGCTGTGAAGACGTCCACTCCGGCCTGAAAGCGCAGGCCCCGCGTCAGACGCAGCATCACCTGCTCGATCTCGTAATGGCCGTTCTCGAGGTGGAGCGTCTGCTCGAGAGCGTGCCCCTCGACGACCCGGAACACCGCGTCGAGCAGGTCGGGCCCGCCGGCGAGGTAGTCCTGCGCGGCGAAGATGGCCTCGACGTGGTCGCCCGCCGGCCCGATGCGGTCGGCCGAGAGCTCGTCGGCCCGAATCCAGTTGGCCCCGGCGCGGCGGCGCAGCGCGATCGCGCCCGTGGAGATGCGCTCGAAGCCCAGCTCCCGGTAGTCGGCGAGCCAACGGTCGAGCACGGCGCCGTAGTCGACCTGGCCGGGCGGCCGGTTCCAGGTGGCGGCGTAGGCGAGCCCGTCCTGCGCGTCGGTGCGCAGGAACCACGCGTCGCAGCCCAGTCCTTCCACCCAGCTGCGGAGCGGCTCCGACCAGTGCTCGTCGGCCCGATGGCCCCAGCTCGCGAGCACGTGCGCGAAGCCGCCCTCGCTCAGGTGGGCGGGCAGCGCGCCCACGAGCTCGCGGCAGAACTCGTCGCCGGCGAGGCCGCTGTCCCTGAACACCAGGTCGCGCTCGGGTGAGATGACGAAGGGTGGGTTGCTGACGATGAGGTCGAACCGCTCGCCCGCGACGGGCTCGAACACGCTGCCCTGGCGCACCGAGACGGTCGCGACGTCGTTCAGCACGGCGTTGAAGCTGGCAAACTCGACCGCGCGCGGGCTGACATCGGTGGCGACGACGCGGTCGGCGTGGCGGGAGGCCAGCAGCGCCTCGATGCCGCAGCAGGTGCCCAGGTCGAGAGTGGCCCCGCCCGGCCGTCGCACGGTCAGGTTGGCAAGGTGCACCGACGAGGCCGAAACGCCGGCGACGTGATCGGCGGCCACGGCGCCGGAGCCGCTCTCCAGCCAGTCGCAGGCGAAGACGAACCCGGCCGTCGGGATCAGGCGTACGCGACCCCGGACACCCTCCGGCCCGGTGGAGACGAGGCCGGCCCGGTGGAGCGCCGCAACGCTCAGCGGGGCCAGGGCCGCGGCCGCCGTCCGCCGGTCGACGGCTGTTCCGAGAACTAACAGCTCCATCAGCGTTGTGAGGGGCGTCCCGGCCGGCAGCCGCCTCAGGTACACGGGGACGTCGGCGGCATTCGGTGTCAGGTTCCCTTCCGAGCCGAGGGCGGCGCGGATCCCATCGGTCGTGAAGCCGGCCGCCTCGAGCAAGCCGGGGAGCGCCAGGATCGGCCGCGGGTCGCCGAGGAACATCAGCGCACGCGCTGGACGAGCCCGGCCCGGACGGCAGCCTGTGCGACCGCCGGATCCGGGTCGAAGACCTCGACCAGGACGTCGATGCCCTTGAACGCGACATAGACGTTGCCGGGGCTGGCGCTCGAGTAGAAGGCGGCGCCGCCCTTTACCGGGATCGGCGTCGCGCCCGCCTTCGTCGCCGCCGAGAGGGTGGTGGCGTACGGGTTGCTCTGCCGGTAGCTGCCGACGGTCAGGTGTGGCCGGGCGGGGTCGGCCGCGGCCTTGCCGCCGTCGGTGGCCAGGTACCGCAGCCACACGCGGCCGTTCGTGGCCTGCGTCAGCTCGTACGTGACGTTCGCCTTTGCGCCGAGCCAGTAGATCGGGGCAGGAGCCGCGGCAGCGGCGGCGGTGAGCTCGGCGCGGGTGACGGCGTGCGGGCCGGGCGTCGGGGCGGCGGCGGGAGCGGGCGGCGCGGCCGGCAACCGCAGCGGGATGCCCGCGGTGCGCACGGCGGTGATCCTACCGACCGTCGCGAGCGCTTTGGCCTGCGACGGGTCGTAGATCTCGACCTGGTAGTCGGTGCCCCGGAACGCGATATAGACGCTGTTCGGGCGCAACGAGCTGTAGAAGGCCACACCGTTCGTGACGGGAACTCTGACGGCGTTCTTCGCACGGGCGGTTACGGTGGTGGCGCCGAATGCGTCGCGCAGCGGGTACGTGCCGATCGTCAGGTACGGGCTGCCGGAGCCGGCCGCGGTGCCGCGGGGCAGGTAGCGGATGTAGATGCTGCCGTTCTTCAGGCGGGTCAGCTCGTAGACGGTGGCGGCGGGCGCGCTCCCGGCCCAGTAGATGGGCTGTGCGAGCGTGCCGGACAGCGCCTTCAGGCCGGCCGACGAGGCGAAGGCGGCGGCGGACGGGGCGGCGGCCGACGGAGCAGGCGGGGTGGCGGCGGCGCCTGCGCCTGCCAGGAGCAGCACCCAGGCAGAGGCCCCGAGGGCTGCTGCCAGACCGGCGTGGAAAGACTGTCTCAGCGTCGTCGCGCCCCAGGGGCGGCGAGCGACGCGCGTCTCTTCTGCCACCTGTCGAGCCTAGCTGAACGCGGCGCGGCCGCAGCAGGCCCGGCCGCTGCCGGCGACTCCGGGCCTCGCTAGCTAGCGCGTCGGAGGGGCAGTGGTCGATCCGCCTGATGTCACGCCGCCGCCCGGCACGGGCT
>JANXXF010000004.1 GCA_025350775.1 Actinomycetes bacterium | reverse complement strand
GCCACCGCTCGCGAGGCCGCGGCCGAGCTCCGGCTGGCCGAGTCCGCCCACGCGCTACTCTCGCTCGCCCCCGGCACGACGCCCTTCGCCGGGATCGTCCGCTTCCAGCCCGGCGACAGCCTCCGGCTGCGCTCGCTCGCCTTCCCCGCCGAGCTCGAGGACGTGGCATGCAGCGCCTGACCGCCCGGGACGTCTCGATCGTCATCCCGACGTACAACCGGCTCGACCTCACCCGCGACTGCCTGAGGGGCATCGCCGAGACCGCGCCCGGCGCCGAGGTGATCGTCGTCGACAACGGCTCGACTGACGGGACGCGCGCATTCCTGGCCGCCGAGCAGGAGGCCGGCCGGCTGCGCTGCATCCTCAACGATGAGAACCTCGGCTTTGGCAGGGCGTGCAACCGCGCGGCCGCGCTCTCCGAGCGCGAGTGCGTGCTGCTCCTCAACAACGACATCGTGCCGCTTGCCGGCTGGCTCGACGCGCTGCTGGCCGAGCTCGACGACCCGGCCGTCGGCGTCGTCGGCAGCCGCCTGCTGTACCCGGATCGCACGATCCAGCACGCCGGCGTCGACTTCACCGCGATTGGCGAGACCGAGCACGTGCATCGCCACGCAGCGGCTAACGACCCGGCGGTCGTCGTCTCGCGCGACTGCCCGGTGGTCACCGGCGCCTCGCTGCTGGTGCGGCGCTCCCTGTACGAGCTGCTCGGCGGCTTCGACGAGGGCTACTTCATGTACGTCGAGGACGTCGACCTCTGCATCCGCGCCTGGCATGCCGGCTCGCGGGTGCGCTACTGCGCCGAGAGCGTGCTCATCCACTTCGAGAGCTCGTCGTCACCCGACCACGCTTGGTGCATCGCCAACCTTGTCGAGAGCTGGAAGCGCTTCCAGGAGCGCTGGCTGGGCAGGCTGCCGGAGCCCGTGCTGCAGCTGACCCGCGTGCCGGAGGCCCTGGCCCGGCGGCAGCGCCTCGTCGTCGTCGCGCGGACCGGGGAGCTCGCGGCAGACCCCAGCCTGCTCGCCGCGTACGGCTCGACGTTCGCTGCGCTCGACGCGGTGACGCTCGCCATCCTCGACGGCCTGCGGGAGGGCGACGCCACGGCGGAGCTCCTCGCTGCGGTCGAGCGTGCCGGGCTCGGCGGCGATGGCTGCGCAGATCTGCTGGTGGTCGACTGCGACTCGGCCGCCGGTGAGCGGCTCGTCGCCTGTGGGGCCGATGCCGTGCTCTCGCGCATCGGGCTGGGCGGGCCGTTCGCAGGGCTTCCTGCCTTCGACGACCGGTCGATCGAGGAGCTGCGCGGGTTTGCGGGGCGCGTGGCGGCTGCTGCGGCCGACGCCACGGCCGAGGCCGCGGCAGTCGCCGAGCGCGCAGGCGGCATCGCCGTCGTGTCGCGCGCGTAGCCGCGCCCCGGCGCGGGCCGGCGCGGCCCGGCCCAGCCCCGACCGCTACCCGGCGCGGCCCCGACCGCTACCCGGCGCGGCGCCGCACGACCGCCGTCCCGACGGCGCGGTCGTGCCACGTCCGCTTGCGCGCGACCGACAGCGCAGAGAGGTGGTCGACGACGGTGCCGAGCGGGATCAGGCAGAGAAACAGGCGGGCGAGCTCTCGCTGCGCGGCGAGCCGATAGCTGACGGGCTCGCCACCGGGGTCGCGGACGACGGTGATCCCGAATGCGAGCTTGCCGATCGTCTGGCCCTGCCAGCCCACCAGCACCGTCGTGTAGGCGAGCCACACGGCAAGGCCGACGCCGACCGTTGCCGCTGCGACCACGCCCGTGCTCCAGGCTCGCCCCGACGAGGCGTCGAGGATGCCCGTCAGGCCGCCCGTGACGAGACCGGCCACCAGGACGTCGATCAGCAGCGCGAGCGCCCGCCGCCACCAGCCGGCAGGCTCCCAGGCAGCGGCGTCGGGTGTCGTCTCCGTCTCGTCGTGGGTCGGTGCTGCCAGCCCGGTGCGCTCGATCTGCCGGTAGTAGTGGAGCATCCAGACCGTCCCCACGCGCGCGCTGACGAGCGTGAGCGGGACGATCGCGACGGCGAGCGAGACGACGAGAGAGAGCATGAACGTCCACTCGCCCGAGACGTCCAGCACACCGGCTGCCGCGAACCCCGCGGCAAGCGCGCCCGCCGACGCGCCGCTGACGATGACGAGGGTGAGGACGAGCAGGCCGAGCGTGCGCCAGGTGCGCCCGCGCGTCAGCCGCCAGCTCCGGCGGCAGGCCTGGTGCACCGTCGCGCCCTCGACGACCGCGACGGGCAGCGCCAGCGCCCAGCGGGCGACGAGCAGCGTGGGGAGGAGGACGATCGCCAGCGTTGTCACGAGCAACAGCCCGCTCAGCGTGTTGATGCGCGCGAAGGCGGCCGGGAGCTGCGCCCGCAGCGGTGGCGTCACGCCGCGACGGCCGTCGTCGATGGCGCGGGCGATGGCGGGGATCGTCCAGAACGCGCCGGCCAGGACGAGGACGGCCGCGGTGGTGGTGGCCGTGTCGGCGCCGTCCGCGCCGGCCTCGTCCACGAGCAGCAGCGCGTTGAGCGCGCCCAGCAGCGTCAGTCCCGCGTAGACGGGCAGGACGGTCGCCAGCAGGCGGCGGCGGTGCGCCCGGTAGGTCGCCCGGCTGGCGCGCAGGAGGCCTTCCGGGGGAGTGGGGGCGGTCTCGCTTACGTCACCTGCGATTGTCGCTTGCGGCGGCCGCCGCTGTAGTGTCGGCTCATGGCCAACCTCACGCTGTACGACGCTGCGGGCTCATCGAACGCCCTCAAGATCCGCTTCCTGCTCGAGCTGCTCGGCCTCCCCTACGAGAAGGTGGACATCCCGTTCGAGCGGCCGCGGCCCGACTGGTTCGTCGCGATCCACCCGCTGGCGACGATCCCTGCCCTGCGCGACGGCGACGCGGTGATCGGCGAGTCCAACACGATCCTCCGCTACCTCGCCGGCCGCGAGGGGCGCACCGACCTCTACCCGGCCGACCCGCTGGCGCGGGCGCATGTCGACTGGGTCATGGACACCTGGTCGATGCACCTCCGGCCCGTCGCGATCCAGGTGGAGATGCCCGCCCTCTTCGGCCCGACGCCCGACCTCGAGCAGACCGCTGCGGCGCTCCCCGCCTACATCTCGGTGCTCGAGCGGGTCGAGCAGCTCGTCCGCGGCGAGGGGACGCTGTGCGCCGGCGGGCTCACCATCGCCGACGCCTCGGCGGCGCCGACGCTCTACCGGGCGGCCAAGCTCGACCTGCCCTGGGAGCGGCTCCCGAAGCTGGCCGCTGTGCGCGACACCGTGCTCGCCCATCCGGCATTCATCGCCGCGGGCGCCGTGCGCTAGCGAGCAGCGAAGCG
>JANXXF010000506.1 GCA_025350775.1 Actinomycetes bacterium | reverse complement strand
GGCTGGCCGCCTGGACAAGAGCCAGGCGGCACACCCGCGAAGCCCTGGAGGCCGCTCGGAGAGCGGGCTACAGGTCGCCGCAGGCCCACAGGTCGGACGCAAAGCGGCCGGACTGCGGGCCGAAGGGCGATCCGAGCGATCTGCGGGCAAGGCTCATTCTGATTCGAGCTCTAAGTTCGGCGAGGGCCCTGCGGACGAGGGGGCAGCCAGTCCGGCGGCCCGGCCTCAGCCTGGATCCACCGTTTTTCGCGGGCGTTGCAGCTCGTCCGGACTGCCAGGCCGCTCCCCGGCCGGGATTCGGCCGCCCGCCTACGGCGGTGGGGGCCTGCACCCGGCCGGTGCGCTCCGCGCTGGAGCCTCCGCAACGGGCCACCGGCCCGCCCCGTACGGCCCCAGCGCGTCCTGACAGCCCGGACAAGCGCCCCGCGATCACGAACAAAGGTGGATCCAGGCTCAGATCAGTAGGTTGCCGAGCTCGCCGTAGGCGAGGACGAGCTGGGCGCCGGGGGTGCCCGCGTTGTGGTGGAAGCCGCTGCCGTCGATCGAGAGGGCGAAGGTGTCGAGGCCGGCGCCGGGCGAGGCGTTGTCGGTGGAGTCGAATGCGAAGGTGAACGTGCCGGGCTGGAGACTGCCGTTGCGGGTGAGGGTGCCGGAGCCCTCGAAGTGGCCGCCGGCAGGAGCGCCGCCGCCCCGGCCGAGGGTGATCGTGAGCGTGGTTACCTGGACGGCGGTGAAGACGTAGGCGGCCCCGCCCTGCGTGAAGCGGACGACCAGCAGCTTGCCCTTGACCGCGCCCACGCGGGGCGAGCGCAGCGACCACTCGACGCGCTCCTTCTGGGCGCCGACGAGCGCGTAGCCGCCGCCCTCGCTCTTGGGGACGGTGCCGGTGCCGGTGCCCGAGAGCGCAGTGGTGAGCACGCCTCCGTCGGTGGTGACGGTGAGCGTGCCGCTGCGGCTGCCGCCGGCGCTCGGGGAGAACGTCGCGGCGATGCCGCAGGCGCCGCCGGGGGCGAGGGTGGCGGGACAGCCGCCGGCCAGGCCGAAGTCCCCGCTGACGGTGGTCGCGAGCACGTGCAGGGGCACCGCGCCGGTGCTGCTGAGCGTGACTGTCTGCGGGGCGCTGGTGGAGCCGACGCGCTGGTCGGGGAACAGGGTCGGGCCCGGCGCGAGGGCTCCGGCCGGCACCGCTCCCGTCCCGCTCAGCGTCACGGCGGCGAGGCCGGCGCTGGTGGTGACGAGCAGCGTTCCCGGCCGCGAACCGACGGCGCTCGGGCCGAACGCGATGGTGGCGGTGCAGCCGGCTCCTGCGGCCAGCGTCGCGGGCGCAAGCGGGCAGTCGCCGCCGGTGAGCGTGTAGTCGGCGGTCACGCGGAGCGCGGAGATCGTGAGCGGGGCGGTGCCCGAGCTCGTCACCGTGACCGGCTGCGCTGCCGCCGTCGCACCGACCGCGACGATCCCGAACGCGCGGCTGGCCGGGGCGACGGTCACGGCCGGCGCAGACCCTGTTCCGTTCAGCGTTGCGACCTGGGTGCCGGCGGCGCTGGCGACGACCAGCACTCCCGGACGCAGGCCCGGCAGGCCCGGCGAGAAGCGCAGGAGCACGGTGCACGAGCCGTCTCCGGCGACCGGTGCCGCGACCCAGCAGGTGCCGCCGTCGATGGTGTAGTCGCCGTAGGCCGACAGCGCGAGCAGCGTGAGCGGCTCGTCCCCGGGATTGGCGACGGTGACGGTCTGCGTGGCGCTGGTCGTGCCGACGAGCTGCGCCGGGAACGTGACCGCCGCCGGCGTGACGGCGAGCGCTGCCGGGGTTAGGCGGCGGATCGCGGCTGTGTACGCGGCGGTGGTTGTCCCATTCGACCCGGTGACGGTGATCGTGAACAACGTCGTCGAGCCCGGCGCGCCGAGGCTGTACACGGAGCTGGCCACCCCGGACGGGACGGCGGTCGTGGCGCCGCCGCCGCCCGAGACGACGATGGTCATGCCGGCGGGCGCGGCCGGCGTGACCGCCGTCGAGGCCGTCGAGCTGGGCACGCTGGCGGTGTAGGTGCGCGCCGCCGGTGAGAAGGCAGGGCTCAGCGCCAGTCCCGCGAGCGAGAGACCGCCGAGCCCGACCACCTCGAGCGTGAAGCTGTTGAAGGAGGCCACGCCGGCGACGTCGGCCGTGACCCTGAAGGCGTAGGCGCCCGGCAGCGTCGGCGTGCCCGAGATCGCGCCGGCGGCGGAGAGCGTGAGACCCGGCGGCAGGGCGCCGTTCGACACGGCGAAGGAGGTGGCCCCGGCGGCGAACCCGGAGGCGGCCGAGTACGCGGTGCCCGCGGTGCCGGGCACGAGCGTGATCACCCCGCCGACCGTGCCGGCGAACACTCGGGTGTTGGGCGTTCCCTCGGCGTCGACGACGCGCACGGTGAACGAGTAGGGGCCGGTGCTGGTGACCGCGCCGGCGAAGGCGCCGCCCGGGCTCAGCGTCAGCCCGGCCGGGAGCGACCCGGCAGTGACCGACTGTGTGGCGCCGCCGCTGGCGTAGGTCGCCGAGAGCGGGCGCGGCGTCTCGGCGTAGCCGACCGGCAGGGCGTACGGGGCGATCACAGGGCCTACGCGAAGCAGCGTCGACACGGTGTTGGCGCCGTTGTTCGCGGTGGCGAGGTCGGGCTTGCCGTCGCCGTTGAGGTCGGCGAGCGCAACCGAGATCGGACCGCCGCCGGTGGCGACGACGGTCGCAGGAGCGAAGCTGCCGGTGCCCGTTCCGAGCAGCAGCGAGACGGTGTCCGAGCCGACGTTGGCGGTGGCGAGGTCGGGCTTGCCGTCGCCGTTGAGGTCGCCGATCGCAACTGTGTTCGGGCTGGTGCCGACGGCGGACGTGGTGGCGGCGGCGAAGGCGCCCGCGCCGGTGCCGAGCAGCACCGATACCGAGTTGGCGCTGAAGTTGGCAGTGGCCAGGTCGGGTTTGCCGTCGCCGTTGAGGTCGCCGATCGCGACCGAGCGAGGGCCGCCGCCGACCGCGAGGCCGCTCGCCGCGTTGAACGTGCCGGTGCCGCTGCCGAGCAGCACCGATACCGAGTTGGCGCTGAAGT
>JANXXF010000489.1 GCA_025350775.1 Actinomycetes bacterium | reverse complement strand
ACGACAACGCGTCCGCCGCGTGCCGCCACCTCGACGGTGGTCTTCCAGGTGTCGGCGCCGACGTGGTCGACGACGACCTGGCAGCCCTCGCCGCCCGTCAGTTCGCGCACCCGGGCGCGCACGTCCTCGCGGGAGTGGTCGATCGTGTTGTCGGCGCCGAGCTCGCGGGCGCGGGCCAGCTTCTCGGGGCTCGATGAGGTGACGATGGCCCGGGCGCCGAGGGCACGGGCGATCGCGAGCGCCGCCGTCGAGACGCCGGAGCCGATGCCCCAGATGAAGCAGGTCTCGCCGGGCTGGAGCCGGGCCTTCGTGACGAGCATCCGGTGGGCGGTGACGAAGACGAGCGGAAACGCGGCGGCCGTCTCGAACGAGACGTGATCCGGCAACGGGTGGACGTTGCGGGCAGGGATCGCCACGAGCTGTGCGTGTGTCCCGTCGAAGCTCTCGCCCGGGATCCGGACGCTGCCTCCGGCGCCGGCGATGCTCGGGTCGATCACGACGCGCCCGCCCACGGCGAGCGTGGAGCCGTTGCCGCCCGCGCCCACCGCGCCGGCGCCCTCCCCGAGCGCAGCGACGACGCCTGCGCCGTCCGCCCCGGTGATGCGCGGCTTCGGCACCGACGGCAGCCCCTTGCGAATCCAGATGTCGAGGTGGTTGAGCGACGCTGCGCGCACGGCGATCAGCACCTCGCCAGGGCCGGCAGTTGGCTCGGACGCCTCCTCGTAGAGCAGCACCTCGGGGCCGCCGTCCTCGTGGATGCGTACCGCGCGCACAGCGCGATGCTAGCGGTGTCAGGCACTGTTGACCCCGTGACGCCTCCGCCGCCGCCTCCGCTGCCGCCGCTGCCTCCGCCGCCGCCCACACCCGTCACCGCCGTGGCGCTTGCCGGGCTCGGTGCCGAGCTGGGCCTCGCTGCCGTTGGCGCCGCGCGCATTGGCCCCTACGAGCAGACCGAGCGGCTGATCGGCGAGCGGAAGGCCCGCGGGCTCTTCGACACGATGGGTTTCACCACGACGCGACCCGAGGTGTCGTGCCACCCGGAGGCGTTGCTGCCGGGCGCGCGCACCGTCGTCGCGGCGGCGCTCTCCTACTACGCCCCGGGGCCGGAGCCGGAGCCCGGAGAGGGGCGCCTGCCCCGCTACGCCTGGAGCGATCGCTACGAAGAGCTACGTACGAAGCTCGACACGCTTGGCGCGCGCCTCGGCGGCTCCTGGCGCGTCGTCGTCGATGACAACGCCCACGTCGACCGCGAGGCCGCGGTACGGGCCGGGCTCGGCTTCTACGGCAAGAGCACCATGCTGATTGCGCCAGGCCTCGGCACGTGGATCGTGCTCGGCACGCTTGTCACGACCGTCGAGATCGAGCACGCCGAGCCGGTGCGGCCGGGTTGCGGGTCGTGCACGCTCTGCATCGACGCCTGCCCGACGGGAGCGCTTGACGTCCCCGGCAGCCTGGACGCCGGGCTGTGCCTGTCGTGGCTCACCCAGCGTCGTGCCCCGATCCCGGTTGCCTACCGGGAGGCCATCGGCAGCGTCGTTTACGGCTGCGACATCTGCCAGGACGTGTGCCCGTGGAACCGTGGCCCGGAGCGGCGCAGTGCGGACGAGGCGCTACCGCCCGGCTCCGAGCCGCTCGTCTCGCTCGTCGACTGGCTCCGCTCCGATCCGGCCGAGCTGCGCGCCCGCTATCCGCGGCTCTACGTGCAGCGCAACGACCCCGGCGTTCTCCGGCGCAACGCCGCCGTCGCCCTCGGCAACAGTGGTGGCGCGGATCATCTCCCGCTGCTGGCTGCGATTGCGGCCGGAGCCGATGAGGCACACGGCGACGGCGGCGCTGGCGGTGTCAGGGAGCACGCAGCGTGGGCGGTCGCGCGTCTGCGCGAACGTCTCGCGCAAGGCCTCGCCGGCGCCTAGGCCGACTTCATCTTGACGCGCGCCAGCCCGAGCTCCTTGACGAGCCCGGCAGCGCGGCTGGCGACGAGCGCACGGAGGTCCGTCGGCTCGATCACGACGGCCTCGCCGCGGTGCGCAAGGATCTCCTGGACGAGCCAGGTGGGGCTGCCGACCGGCGTGATCGCCAGCGCGGAGCCGTCGGTGAGCTCGATCGCGCCGCCGCGCTCGAGCCGGCGGCGCGCGGTCTCACCGCTGGCGTAGTGGATCGTGGCAATGCGCGCGCCGCGGAACTCGCCGGGCTCGAACTCCTCGCGCGGCTCGAAGCTTTCGTCGGTGAGGACGGCGCTGTGCATGCGGTCGAGTCGAAAGCTGCGCTCTCCGTCGGCGGTGCGGTCGTACGTGTGGATGTACCAGTGGGGGAGTCGGCGCTCGATCTCGTGCGGCTCGATCAGGCGGCGTGACGCGGTCTCGGCGCCCTCCTTGAGGTACTCGATCTCGACGAGCCGGCGCTCGCGGATGCCGCGTGCGAGCGTCGCGACGAGGTCTTCCTCGCTGCCGGCCTGCGGCTCAGGCGTCTGGGCCAGCTCGAACTCGCCGAACGTCTCCTCGAGCTTACGGCGGACGCGCTCGAGTGGGGTGTCGGACTCGGCCGCGATCATCGGCCCGACGAACTCGAGCGCCAGCCGGATCGCACGCGCCTCGAGCGGGGTGAGCCGGGGCGCTGCGCGGAACGTGTCGCCGAAGAGCTCCTTGTCGACGCGCACGTGGGTGCCCTCGAGCTCGGCGTAGATCGTGTAGCAGCCGCCGCCGAAATTAACGAGGTTGAGCAGCGAGAGGTGCTCCTGGAGCTGATCCTCCGGAATGCGGAACCGCTCGACGATGTCGGCGGCCGGGATCGATGCATCCTTGTCGTCGCCGCAGGCCGCGAGCAGAAAGGCGAGGAGGGCCTGGAGGACGGCGAACCGCTCCGGCGCGACGGGCCCGGTGAGTCGCTCGGGAGCCACGACTTCAACGCTGAGCGGGGCAGGCAGCTTGGTCACTGGCGGCTCCCCCGTGTGCGCCTCCTTGACGGAGCGCAGTGCTTCGGCACACAGCTGACGCAGTTCGGGCGGGCCGGTCGGCACTGCGCGACCATCCTGGCGGAGCACCCAGGCGCAGAGGTGGCCGAGACTCGATACGGGTGTCACGAACTCCTCGCCCTCGACGCGGCCGCGGTTGCCGTAGAGGCGATCGACCCACCAGGCGGTGGCTGGTGCCACGCGCACGCGTGCCTCTCCGGTGATCTCGCCGCGCTGCCACGGCGGGATGCCGCGATACGGCTCGATGTTGAAGTCGGCCGGGATCCGGAAATCGCGTTCCCGCCGTGTGGCGAAGCGGATCTCGCCGGCGATCCGCGAGACGCGGAACGTGCGGATGTCCTTGCGGTCGAGATCCTGCCCGACGACGTACCAGCTGCCGTTGTCCGGAAGCAGCGCGTACGGGTTCACGGTGCGCTCCGTCAGTTCGTTCGTCGAGATCGCCCGATAGGGGAAGCGGATGGTGCGCTGTTTCGAGATCGCCGCCTCGAGCTTGCCGAGCCGACCGGAGAGCTCAGGTGAGTAGTCCGGGTCGAGCACCTCGACACGGAGGCCGCCGCCGGTGGGCGCATCGCCGAGGCCGCTGCGGCCGAGCGCGAGGTTTTGCAGGGCGAGCCGGAGCGGCTCCGCATACGCAAACTGGCCCTCGAGCAGGAAGAACGAGGTCTGGAGGGCCGAGAGCTCCTCGTCGGAGAGCTCGAGCGGTGGCAGGAAGTAGCGGTCGCTGCGCAGCGTGTACAGCTCCTCGCCGGTGAACTCGTCGCGCTGCGAGTGGAGTGGCACGCCGAGTGCGACAAGCTCAGCTCGATCGGAGTAGAACCGTCGGGCGAACGCCTCGTCAGACATTTCGGAGTAGCCCTCGACATTGCTCTTGACGTCGCGCGCCGTGAGGGGGCGCAGCTCGGCCATGAGAAACGCGACGAGCGACAGCTGGCGGATCAGCTTGTCGGTGTCGTGCGACATTGGACAGTTGAGCCTACCGCTTCCGCTGCGGCTCCGGCAGGTGTCCAGCCGGGCCGAGGCCCGACCAGAACCTGCCTGTAACGCTCTCGCCTACGCGGCGACCTTGGAGCCCGCACGCTCGAGGTGCTGGTGGGACGGGCAGTACTCGCGCTCCGGCAGCGGCGTGCGCTGACAGGGCTTGCCCTTCCGCGTCGTCGCACGACAGCGCGGCTGGCCGCCGTCGAAGGCGCCAGACTCGATCTGGTCGTCGACGAAGGTCACCGCAGCCTTCACGCCCGCCTGCACGGCCCAGGCGACCTGCGCCTGGTTCGTGATCGGGAAGTAGCGGCGGATGTCTTCGAACAGGGCCTTCTCCGGGTTCGCAAAGTAATGCGGGTCGGACGCGAGGCGGCCCATCGTCTGCTCGCAGGCCGAGAGGATGTCCCGGCGATACTCGAGCTGGAGGGTGCGCGCGGCGTACGGGTCGATGAGATCCTTGATCGACCGGTAGATGGCACGGGAGTACTGATACATGCAGTCCTGGAGGTGGGGGCCCGACTCGGTCATCGCGGGTGCTGGTTCTCCTAGCTAGTGTCGTGAAAATAGCCGGACAGCGCGGAAACCGAGATGGAACGGCGTCCGGCGACATGCAGTCTACAGCGTTTTCCGCTCTGTTACAAAGTCATTACCAAAATATTCTCGGGCGGCAACGGTTGTGACGAACTTCGGAGGCCGGCGCCACCGGTCGCCGGGAGCCGGTATTACCTGCTCAGCGGGCGATTCGGCGTGGGTAGGCACCCGGGTACAGCCGCTGCGCGCTCGCCGCCGCGCGCTGCGCTGCGGCGAGCGCGGCGTAGATGCCGCTGAAGATCACGAGG
>JANXXF010000483.1 GCA_025350775.1 Actinomycetes bacterium | reverse complement strand
TCGACAACGTCGCCGAGCGCCTCGTTCGCGCCGCCTACCTCGTTTGCGACGCCAGCAGCGCGGCGATCAAGGAGAAGATCGAGCGTGACCCGCTGGACCCGGACTACGGCAATCTGATTAGTGCGCTGAGTAGCGTCGGCGAACTCCAGGGGATCCAGGGCGAGGCGAGCGTCCTGCACAACCTGCGGTGCGCGAAGACCGAGGTTCCTCACCCCGGCGCGCAGCCCACGGGCGACGACATGACGGCCGCGCGGCGGTCGTTCGCCGAGCTCGCGAAGGTCTGCGTCGGCACGCTCCAGAAGCACGCGCAGCGCGCAGCAGCGTGAGCAACCCACAGGAGCCGCTGTCGGGCGCGACCCGTACGTTGCCCTAGTGCCTGACGTTCGACCGCCGTATCTATTCAACCCGGAGACTGTTGAGGACTGCATCGCGCCGCTTCCGCGAACGGCGAAACTGATCCACGTGAAGAAGCGCGTGGGCGAAACCTCAATTGCGTTCCCCCGCCTGCAGAAGACGGAGCGCGAGATCCTTCGGATCCTTGGACGCGCGGGTCTCTACCAGCACCTCGACGAACTGCTGGAGTCGCTCGAGCGCTGTCTCGAAAATGGATGGAATGCCCACCAGCTCGGCACTCGAGACCGCGACGAGTACGCATCGCTCATGTCGGATCTTCAGGTCGCGGAGCACTGCCTACTCCGAGGCTTCACGCTCGAGTCGCCGGTCGGCTTGAGCATCCAGGGACCGAAACCCGACCTCTACGTCCGCAAGGACGAGATCGGTGCGATCGTCGAGGTGTTCCGGCCGCGTGAGCTGCAGGCCTTCCACAACTTTCTCACGGACGCCTCGCGGATCCTCTACGAGGCCGACATTCGGCTCGACTACCACGCGGACGTCAAGATCGACGTCATCTCTGACTTCGACGGCGCGGGCCGGCTTGTCTCGCCCTGGCACCCGATCGACCTGGACGAGGCACTCGCACCGGTCGCAGAAGAGGCACTCTCGCGCCTCGCCTCGCGCCTACCCGCGCCCGCACCGACGGTAGATGAGCTCATCGTCGAGGAGTGGCCGGAGCGGAATCTGAAGCTCACGGTCGAGTTCACGGACATTCGCGTCAGCTTCGGTGACGAGCCCGTTCGTTCCATCGGCAACAGTATGAGTTACGGCGGCTACGAGCCCGTCGGGATGCTGGCGCGCCTGATGCCGCCCATCGTCGCGAAGGCGAAGAAGCGGCAGGCGGGGGAACGCGGAGTCACGCCCCGCATCCTCATCTGCGACGTATCCAGCACCGTCGTCGCCGCCCACCTCGACGAGGAGCACCGGAAAGACCGGTACATCGAGATCCTCCAGCGCGACCTCGAACCGCAGCTCGAGCGGAACTACGACGTGATCGCCTTCGTCGAGCAGCAAGGATGGGCCAAGCCGCTGAGATTGCACTTCGCTCTCTGCGCTGACGAGCAGTACCACGTCATCCTGGCGGAGTTGTTCAGCGCGTTCCTGACGCTCGGTACCGCTGGCAGGTCATAACCAATCCGTCAGCGGGTCTCCGCAAACACACTATTCATCAGGCGTTGCGAATTATGTGAGGACACCCCCGGGCACGTCCGCACCGCGTGACGTACCATCGCCACGCGCCCTCGATCCTCGCCGATCGGGGGCGCAACGAATTCGACATCGCAACCGGCCCGGCCCTGCGTCCGGGCGTGAGGAGACGCTTCGTGGGCTGGATCGTCGGCTGTGACACGGGAGGCACGTTCACCGACTTCTTCGCGGTCAGCGAGACCGGCGAGGCGCGCGTCACCAAGGTGCCGTCGACGCCGCCGACGTTCGACATCGGCGTGGTCGAGGGCCTGAAGGCGCTCGGCATCGCGCCGGCCGACGTCGACACATTGTTCCACGGCACCACCGTCACGACGAACGCGGTGATTACCAAGCGCGGCGCTCCGTCGGCGCTGGTGACGACGCTCGGCTTCCGCGACGTGCTCGAGATCCGCCGCGCGAACCGCGAGGAGCTCTACGACATCCTCTGGGACCCGCCCGCGCCGCTGATCCCGCGCCGCCACCGGCTCGAGGTGGTCGAGCGCGTCAACTACCGCGGCGACGTGATCACGCCGCTCGACGAGCAGAGCGTCCGCGCTGTCGCCCGCAAGATCCGCGCCCGCGACCACCGCTCGGTCGCCGTCTG
>JANXXF010000474.1 GCA_025350775.1 Actinomycetes bacterium | reverse complement strand
CCACGGCTCGAGCGAGCAGGCTCCGACCTCGCGCTTGATGAACCCGTGATCCATCGACTGGACCCGGGTGCAGTTCGCGAAGAGATTCCCGTCGATCCGAACCAGGAGTGAAGACGGGTTCGCACCCGGCAGGCGGTAGATCGGAACCACGATCGAGTCCCGCATCTGCGCGTTCCAGAGATCCTCGGTGAGAACGACGGCGTGAGTCGCCCGGGCTCCTGGAACAGCGAGCTTGTAGACATAGCCGCAGCGCGGATGGCTCAAAGGATGCCGAGCTCCGCAGCTCTCAGGTTCGAGGCGCGGATCGCCCGGGCGCGATCGTCGTCAGCGGCAAGCTCCCTGTACGCGGCGAGCTTCTCCTCGCGCTCCTCGTCGGCACGCAGGACGGCGTTCGCGAACTCCACGAGCGCGTGAAGCTTCTTCGAGGCCGAATCCTCGCTGGCAGCAAGCCCTGTGCGCGGTGCGCGCTCCAGTGCCTCGGTCACGAGCGAGTCGAGCGCGGTGTACACACGAGGCGCCGACATGGTCGGAGCGTAGCACGGTGCATGATTCGGTGCAAGACTACGGTGCAGATTCTGGTGCATCGACTGCAACGCGAAGCGCGACTCTGCCAGCACCGCGCACCCCTGACCGGACAGCCGTCTGGACCACCCGAGACCGGGAGCCCGGCGATGCAGCTAGTCGTTCGCAGAGACAGCGGGTGCAGTTCGGCTCCCCGAGCCGCCGAAGCCGCTTGGTCGCTAAAGCAATCTAAAGACTATAAAGAAATATAAAGGCCGTGCTAGGCTGCCGACATGGCGCCCAGGAATCCGTTCAAGCCCACCTTCGGCGTCACACCGCCGTTGCTCGTCGGTCGCGATGCACTCATCGACGAGTTCGTCGAAGCACTGGAGGACGGCCCTGGAGCAGCCGGGCGGGCGACGCTCTATACCGGGGCGCGCGGCTCGGGGAAGACCGTGATGCTGAACGCGGTGGAGGGAGCAGCGAAGCAGCTCGGTTGGCTCGTCATCAGCGAAACCGCCTCGAGGGGTCTGGTCGATCGGATCTCCCGGCAGCACCTGCCGCCGCTTCTGCGCACGTTCGATCCCGACGCCGTGAAAAAGCGGCTGACGGGGATCACCGGCCCGCTCCAGGTCGGAGGACTAACGTGGACGGCCGTCGAGCAGCATGCAGCCGAGGCGGGGCTCCGGAACCAGATCTCCCTACTCACGGACTTGCTGAGAGAGCACGAAACCGGGCTCCTCATCACGCTCGACGAGATCCACGCCGGGGTGATCGAGGAGTTGAGAGAGCTGGCGGTGGCGATCCAGCACGCCTTCCGCGAGGAGCGCCAGCTTGCATTCGCCGGAGCAGGCCTCAAGCTCGCGATCGCAGACATCCTCAACGACGAGGTCCTGACCTTCCTTCGCCGCGCCGAACGGCACGAGATCGGCACCGTCGGCCTCGACGACGTGAGGCGTGCGCTCAAGGAGCCGATCGTCGCGCACGGCAGGGCCGTCACCGACGATGCCCTGGCCGAGATGGCGGCGGGCACGCACGGCTACCCGTTCCTCATTCAACTCGTCGGGGCACAGACGTGGCGGGTGCGAGCCACGGCCCGCGACATCTCGCTCGCGGACGCTCGGCTGGGCGTCGCCAACGCCCTCCGCCGCCTCGGCTCGCTCGTCCATGAGCCCGCGCTCGCGGGAGCATCGGATGTCGACAAGACCTTCCTGTTCGCGATGTCCCAGGATGACGGCCCCTCCAGAATGGCCGACATCGCCAGCCGCCTTGGCGTGGACGCCGGATACGCCAGCGTCTACCGGGCCCGCCTCATCGCAGCAGAGCTGGTGAGCCCGGCGAAGCGCGGCTATGTCGACTTCACGCTGCCGTATCTGCGCGAGTACCTACGCGAGCATGCCACGGCCGACGTCCCCACCGAGAGTCTCTGACGCGGCGGCGTCTACATCCCCATCCCCTTCGCTTCCGGAATGCAGCGCGCGCTTACCCCGGACGAGATCCTCGTGATCCTGCGCGGCACGCCCGAACAAGCCGTGTTCGACTGGAAGCAGGACTTCAGCCCACCCTGTGGCGACACCCAGGTTGAGCGCGGCCTGAAGG
>JANXXF010000395.1 GCA_025350775.1 Actinomycetes bacterium | reverse complement strand
TTCCTGCCACGGCCACCGGCGAACCCGCCGAATGCCCAGGATCTCGGCTACCTCACCGACGTGTGGGCACACTGGGACGCCGGCTGGTTCCTCGGGATCGCCAACAGCGGCTACAGCTCGGCCACCAACGGCCAGCCCTCGGCCGCCGCCCCGGCGCCGACCGCGCCATCGTCGCTCGCCTGCGCCGCCACCCTGTTTCTCCGCCGCAAGACGGAACCCGACACACGGCTCCTTCACGGCTGGCTGGCACCGGCCCTCGTCGCGGCGGCCTTCGCGGCAGCCGCCTTTACGCTCTTCCCGACCCTCTACTCCGACTGGGTGGACGCCGGCGACATCCTGCAACTCGCCTCCCTCGCGCTGCTCACCTTAGGCGTGATCGCCGAGATGAGGGCGGCCACACGGCGGATGGTCGACCTCGCGGTGCTCGAGGAGAGGCGACGCCTCGCCCGAGAGCTGCACGACGGGATCGCCCAGGAGCTGGCGTTCATCACGGCCGCTCTCAGCAATCCGGCAGAGCTGACACCCGAGGGAATCGCGACGCTGCGATCCGCCGGAGAGCGCGCGCTGCACGAGTCACGAAGAGCGATCGCGGCGCTGTCGCTCCGTCAGGACACGCCGCTCGGCACAGCGCTCGCCGCCGAGCTCGAGGACATCGCGCGGCGCTTCGGCGCGAAACTCGACCTGACCGTGGACGCGCCCGGTGACGTCGACCCGCGACTGCGCGAGCCAATCCTCCGTGTCGCCCGCGAGGCAGCGCTGAACGCCGTCCGCCACGGCGGCGCCACCTCCCTCAAGGTCGAGCTAGCTGCCGGATCGCAGCGCAGCCTGTGCCTGACCATCACCGACGACGGCAGCGGCTTCGACGTCGACGATGCGCTCGCCGCGCGCGCCGGCTTCGGACTGACCGCGATGTGCGAACGCGTCGACGCCACTCACGGCCGACTGCAGATCGAGTCGACACCCGGCGACACAACACGCGTCGAGGCCCGCTGGGACGCATGAACAGCGCCCGAGCCAGCGGAACATCCGCGGCGAGGGTCTGGCAGATTCCCGGCGTTCTTCTACCGCGTTCAGGAGACGCACCGCGAGAGTGACCCGTTGGCACTTCGATGTCGAGCCGGACTGGCCGCTCGTCCGTCGCACGGGCGATTCGTTCCGCACCGGTGTCGCACTCCCATGGTCGACGGCGCATGCCGCCTGCTGGAGAGTCGGCAGCGCGTCCGGCGAGGCGCATTGCCTCCCGTTGTGTTCCTCGCCCGTCGCACCCCGAACGCCGTCGTAGCGGTTTGTCTGTCCCAGCTACGCTATTCGGGCGCCATGCTCACGGTCTCCGTGCTCAGACAGCTCCGACGACGCCTCGCCGAGTACGTCCACGAGATCTCGCGCAGTCGCGAACTCCTCGTCGCCGGGGTCGCGCAGCGAGGCGAGACCGACTCCGACTCGCACTGACGAGAAGCTCTGCCGCTACAGGGTGTCGCGGTCAGGCACGACTGTCCCGGAAGATGGCGTCCCGGCCTCGACCATCAGCGCAGAAGTCGCCGCGGCGGGGTCTGCTGCTGGGGTCGACTGCCCGGAGATCGAGTCCTTGAACTCGCGCATTCCTTTGCCGAGCGACCGGCCCATCTCCGGCAACCGCTTCGGCCCAAACACGACGAGCACCACGATCGCGAAGATCGCGATGTGCCACGGGCTGAGCACGCCGACTCCCATCGGCGCAAGATAGCAGGCCATCCACCGACCGCAAGGGGATGCGTCCTAGAGGATGTTGACGGCTCGGGAGGCGACCATCAGCAGGGTCAGCAGCGAGACGCCGGCTTCGACGAGCATGAGGAGCTTCGCTCGTGGTGTGACCGGCATCGTGTCGGTGGGGCTGAACGCTGCAGCGTTGGTGAAGACGACGAAGAGGTAGTCGCCGAAGGTCGGGCTCATCGGCGTGCGGAACAGCTCGGGCAGCGTCATCTGGGGGAACAGGAAGTCGGGGTCGGTCTCGGCGTGGTGCAGTCGTGCTGCCGGGCCGCCGCGGTCGATCTCCCAGAACCAGAGGGCGAAGACGAGGATGTTCGTCCACCAGATGTTGATCGAGGCCAGGACGAGCTCGTGGCCGGTGGCCTTGCCGCCGTTGATGATGAAGCGGACGAGCAGGATGACGGAGAGGACGTTCGCCAGGTTGATGATCGCGATCAGTGCGATCGCCATCCTGCGCCGGACGAGCGTCCGGATCGTGTGGTGGACGCGCAGCTCCTCGCGGTGGATCAGGATCAGGGCGGCGACAAGGATGACGACGAGGCCGGGGACGAGCCAGCGGAATGTCGTCGCGACTGTCGCGTGCGGGCCGAAGATGAACTTGCCGGGAAGGCGCGAGTAGAGCGCTGCCGCCACCAGCGCGGCGATCGCGGCGAACCAGGGAAGCGGCCACGGCGTGTAGTGCGCGGGCGAGTGACTCTTGACCCACGACTCCGGCATCCGACGCGGATCATACGAGCCGATGACGACACGGATCAGTCGCGATTCGGTCTGCCAGGCCCCGGCATCGCCGACTCGGCTCGTTCGTGCAGTCGTGTCGGGTTGCTCCACGCGTCGTTTCGCGCTCGCGCGACTGTCTGCAGGTTCTCGGCTGCGCCGAGGTGGTCGCACCGGTGGTTGATGACCCTGCTCGTTCAGGGCCAGTGCAGCCAGATGGTCGCGGTTCCGGCGGTGAGGAGGATGGGGAAGCCGACGCGAAGGGCGAGCTGCCGGCGGTGCTGGCGGGTGAGGAGTGCGATTCCCCAGTAGACGGGGAGTGCGAGCAGTCCGAAGCGGGTGTCGGAGGTGAACGACCCTGACATCAGTGGGGCGATCACGATCAGTGCTCCGGCGATGATCCAGGTGCGGGGAAGCCGTGCGCGCCACGCGGCGGCGAGGCAGGCGATGTAGATGGAGCAGAAGATCGCATCGCGGATCAGCCACGCCTGCTCGCGGAGCGGTGAGCCGGCGATCTCGGTGAAGGCGCGGTAGGGGCCGGTGAGCGCGAACGATCGCCCCCAGGCGTGTTCTGCTGTTGTCCAGGCGAGCGGGTCGTGAATGCTGAGCCAGAGGTACATGCAGAACGATGCGATCGCGATCGGGCCGGCGAGTATCGCGGTGATCGCTCCGATCCGGCCTGGGAAGCTGAGCGTCCGCCAGCGGCCGACCGCGATCGCGGCGATCGGAAGCAGCACGAAGACGGCATGTGGGCGCCCGAGCGCGGCCAGTCCGGCACAGAGGGCGCATGCCAGCCAGCGTTCCTTGACGGCGAAGAGCCCGGCGAGGGTGAGCGCTGCGAAGGCCAGCGCTTCCGAGTAGACCATTGAGAAGACGAAAGCGATCGGGAAGACCGCGGCCGCAACGCTGGCGTTGCGCGCGTCTGCCTCGGGAAGGTAGTGACGGCTCAGCTCGTAGAACGCGAGCAGTCCGACGAGGAACGCGAGATTGCTGACGATCACCCCGGCGGTGTCGAGCGACAGTCCGGCGGCGTGCAACCCGTGCAGGACGACAGGCAGCAGCGGGAAGAAGGCAGGGTCGCTCTGCTGGCCGGGTAGCAGGAAGTAGCCGCGGGTCGCGATCATCCGGTACCAGCGGCCGTCCCAGACCGCGAGCAGCGCGAACGGATGGGCGAGCAGACCGGGATGCCAGTGACGCCACGGCCAGCCCACCGCCTGAACGACCAACGCCGTGCCGAGTACCAGAAGACGGGAGCCCGCCCAGAACGCGAGAATGACAACGTGTCCCGCCCCCAGAGCTCCGCTGCGGCCGTGGCCGTCGCTGCGTTCGCCGCGAGCGGTGTGCTCGGCCTGCTGCTGCTCGCCTTCCAGCAGACGCTGCCGCACGCCCCGCCCGGCCAGCAGCTTGCGATCGCGGCGTACCGTCATGTTCAAGCCGTCAGGCTCCTCGCGAGTGTCGAGCAGATCGGAAATGCTGCACCGGCGCGTGCGGTCTGCCGTCCGATCGCGGGCGCGGCGCAGCCTACCCTGCTCGTGACCTTCAGCGACGGGCGCAGGCTGCGCGTTGGCACGACCTCGACCACGGTGATGGCAGGACAACACGAGACGGGCGTTCGTCGCTGGGCGGAATCCGAACTGGCAGGCTGCACGTCCCTGCTCGGCGCGCAGCTCGCCAACGCGATCATCGCCGACCGCCCCGTCTACGCCGGCACTACCCGCCTCGGCAGACGCATCGTCGAGCGCTTCCTGCTCGGCGTAGCACCCAAACAGGTCGAGCTCTTGACCACACCGGCCCTCACCCCGATCGCAGTCCGGCTGCGCTGCTGCCAGTTCAGAGGAACCGGCACGCTCGTGCCCGAACCCCGCTCAGGCCACCGACAGGCAACCCAGCTCAACGCCCGACACAGCTAGCAGCGCAGTATCGCGAGACGCTCCCTGCGCGGGCGCCGAGCTAGACCGTGACACCGCCCATGCGAGGTGGCCGCTGACCGCAATGTCCCTTCACGAGCGAGACGAGTGCCGCTCCTGGTGCCGGGCACGGCTTGCGCCCGGATGAACCGCTCCCGGAGGCGGACATCAGCAGCACGACCGAAGCCAGAATGACGGTCAGACCTCGCGCGGCAAGAAGAGAACGCACGACCGCATCATGCCGAAGCAGTCGGAGTGTTAGAGCTATCGCCGTTGATCAAGACGCAGCTCAACCGACACTCCATCAGCAAGTTGCTGGCGGCTGCAGTCAACCCCGCGTTCGTACGCGGAGAAGACTCAACGCGACCACGACACCGGGGAAGTCCTTCGCCAGTCCCATCGGAAGCCGCGGTCGATCGAGCTCACGTCCGTTGCGTTGCTCGTGCGCGAAGGCTCGCGAGTGTGACGAAGGCATAGCCTCGGGCCCGGAGTGCGGTGATGAGGGACGGGAGCGTGACAGTGTCGAGGGTGGTGCCGTCGGGGGCGCGTCCGAGATGCATGAGGACGATCGCGCCGGGCTGAAGCTGCCGGAGGACGCGGCGTAGGAGGTCGGCGGGCGTTCCGGCGGCTCTGCCTTTCCAGCCGAGTGTGTCGACGCTCCAGCGGACGTCGACGTAGCCGAGGCTGTTTGCGATCACGATCGTCCGTGCGTCGGCCTCGCCGTAGGGGAAGCGAAACAGCGGCTTCGGGTCGGCTCCGGATCGGGCGCGGATGAGCGCGTCGGCCCCTGTGATCTCGTGTCGGACAGCGGAGGAGGAGAGCCGGGTGAGGTGGGGATGGTCGAGGCTGTGATTGCCGACGAGGTAGTCCCTGGCGATCCTCCGCGCGAGTCCCGGGTAGGTGGCTGCCCAGCGGCCGGTCAGGAAGAAGGTGGCAGAGACGTGCTCACGAGCGAGCAAACGGAGGATCGAGAAGGCTCCCCCGTCGTTCGAGCCTCCGTCGAAGGTCAGCGCGACGACCTTCAGCCGTGTCGGCAGCCTGCTCACCTCGACGCCGCGAAGCGACGGAGGCAATCCCGCCCCTCTCGCCATTCCTGCAGCGGGCAGCGCCGCGACAACGAGCGTCGTGAGCAGCACGACCACAACCGATGGGTAACCGCGCGAACGGCTCATCCTTGCGAGCATAGGGTCGGCGCGACCGGCCCAGACGGCCGCAGAGGGCGAGTCCCCCCGCTTGTTCAGGCGCACTTCAGGCCGCACGATGGACACTTCGGCAATGGACGAGTTACGCAACACTCGGCTCATCATGCGGTCAGCGCCGGTGACGCACGGCTCGGCACATGAGCCGGCGGATCGTGTCCGAGCCGGGAGCGCCCGGAAGCTGCAGGTCATCGTGGCACTGGTCATCTCGCTGAGCGTGATCGTGGGCGTCGCTGCGGCCGGGGCGAGCCGCCAATTCCGATCCCGTCGGCCGCCGAGGCTTCAAACTTGGCCGCTCGGACGATGGACGGCCGATCACGGCGATTGAATCCGGGGACTTCGACAGCCCGCACGGAGCGCTCGTCGGCGCCTGCATTCACGTTCCCAAAGGCACCGAATTGGGCTCAGCCCGGACGCGAGCCCGTACGCGGTACGGGCCTGCTGCTCGTCCTCCGACGATGTGCGAAGCCGGCTTCCGCGCGAGGCTCCAACTCGAGTCCACGGCGCCGAGGCCCGACTCTTGGCCTTCGGGATCAGGCGCGCGTCCGCCGACGGGGGTCGACTGTCGGTCGACCGACCCGCTGGGTAGCCGCTCCGTCGGCCACTGGAGGCGTCGAAACTGGGTGGGAACCGCACAACGAAAAACCCCCGCGTTAGCAGGGGTTTTCATGGGCCGTGTTGGGCTCGAACCAACGACCTTGGGATTAAAAGTCCCCTGCTCTACCAACTGAGCTAACGGCCCGCGCGGCTCGTGGTGACGCCATCGTGAAGTGTGACACGCCTCCCGCACAGCCGCCCGCGCGGGCGTTGGCCGTGAGCGGGAGGACGCTGCTCGCAGCGGCCAGTGACCGAGGGCGAGCCCGGTCGCCGGCCCCGCACCCTCCCGGGTTTCGCTACCCTTCGCGGCGTCAGCCATCACGAGCGGCGGAGGGAACAGGCCCGACGAAGCCGCAGCAACCGGAGCCCGCAAGGCTCGCCTAGGTGCTCCATCCTGCGCGAGCCGGTCCGTCCCGGGCGGCAAGCGGAAGATGACCGACACCGCTCCCGCCTCGCGGCGGGGGCACCGAGGCCCCGGGATCAGGGGCCTCACTCGTTCCCGGGACAGGTAGCCCGGAAATGGGCAAGGAGGAAGCAGATGTCGCAACACAAGCCGGAGACCCTCGCGCTCCACGCGGGCCAGAGCCCCGACCCGACCACGAAGGCGGTCGCGGTGCCGATCTACCAGACTGTCGCCTACGCGTTCGACGACACGCAGCACGCCGCCGACCTGTTCGGCCTCCAGGTGACGGGGAACATCTACACGCGCATCATGAACCCGACCTGGGACGTCTTCGAGCAGCGCGTCACGGCGCTCGAGGGCGGCCTCGCCGGGTGCGCGACGGCGTCGGGCCAGGCGGCAGTCACCTACTCGGTGCTCAACATCACGCGGGCGGGCGAGAACATCGTCTCGGTGTCGACGCTCTACGGCGGCACGTACAACCTGTTCGCGCACACGCTGCCGCAGTACGGCATCACCGTGAAGTTCACGAGCCCCGACGACCCGGGCGCGCTCGCCGGCCTCGTCGACGCGAAGACGACCGCCGTCTACGTCGAGACGATCGGCAACCCCAAGCTCAACGTCGTCGACATCCGCGCCTGGGCCGACGCCGCGCACGCGCTCGGCCTGCCGCTGATCGTCGACAACACCGTCGCGACGCCCATCCATTGCCGCGTCTTCGACCACGGCGCCGACATCGCCGTCCACTCGGCGACGAAGTACATCGGCGGCCACGGCACCTCGATCGGCGGCATCGTCGTCGACTCCGGCAAGTTCGACTGGAACGCGCACGCCGAGCGGTTCCCCGGCCTGACGACTCCCGACCCGTCGTACCACGGCGTCACCTGGACGGACGCCCTCGGGGCGGCCGCCTACATCGGTCGCGTCCGCGTCGTGCTGCTGCGCAACACCGGTGCCGCGCTCTCGCCGTTCAACGCGTTCCTCTTCCTGCAGGGCCTCGAGACGCTGCCGCTGCGGATGGAGCGCCACTCGGCCAACGCCGCCGCCGTCGCGAAGCACCTCGAAGGCCGCGCCGGCGTCGAGTGGGTCAACTATCCGGGCCTCGCGTCGAGCGCCTACAAGCCCGTCGCCGACCGCATCCTCAAGGGCGGCTACGGCGGCCTCGTCACCTTCGGCATCAGCGGCGGCCGCGCCGCGGGCCAGAAGTTCATCGACGGGCTCGAGCTGTTCAGCCATCTCGCCAACATCGGTGACGCCAAGTCGCTCGCCATCCACAACGCGACGACGACGCACTCGCAGCTCAACGACGCCGAGCTCGCCGCGGCCGGCGTCACGCAGGACACGGTGCGCCTCTCCGTCGGCATCGAGCACATCGACGACATCCTGGCCGACCTCGACCAGGCGCTCGCGAAGACGCGGGCTTAGCCGGGAGCGGCGCCGGGCGGCGGCGCGGGCCGGGTCGCGGTCCGCGCTAGCGCTGCTGGGCGGGAGCGAAGAGGACGAGCACCGTGAGCTCCTCGGCGATGCCGTGGAACCGGTGCTCGACCTCCTTCGCGACGTAAAGCACGTCGCCGGCGCCGACCGCGATGTCGTCGGCGTCGGGGCCCGCGCCCATCGTGAAGCGGCCGCGGCCGGCGATCACGTAGTAGACCTCGTCCTCGCGATGCGGCTGCTGCGGATCGTCGGCGCCGGCCGGCAGCACGTAGACGCCGGCGCTCAGCGCGGGCACGCGCAGGAACTCGTGGTAGAGACGGCCGCCTGTCGCGTGCGCGGCCTGCAGCGCTACCAGCGTGAAGGCGGCGGCGTCGAGGCGCTCGTCGGCGGCGGTGGCGGCGGTGTCGCCGGCGTCACCCGGGCGCCCGTCGCCGGCGTCGGCGCTCACTTGACCCGCTTCGGCAGCCTGTCCCAGCGCGGTGCGGGCAGGTCGAACGTGAGCTTCGGGTCGGGCACCGGCGTCCCCTGCACGAGTGCCAGCGGGATGACGCCGGCCCACACCGGGATCGTGTAGTCGGGCTCGTCGTCGCCGGGCGGGCCCGTGCGCACCTTGGCCGAGGCCTCCGTGATCGGCAGCCGCAGGATCGAGGTCGCCTTCAGCTCCTTCGCCGTCGGCTCGCGCACCTCGTCCCAGCGGCCGGGCAGGATCTTCTCGCTGAACGCGACGAGCGCCTCCAGCTTCTCCTGCTGCTCGGTGACCGGCTCGGCCTGGCCGAGCAGCACGACCGAGCGGTAGTTCATGGAGTGGTTGAAGATCGAGCGCGCCAGCACCACCCCGTCGACGAGCGTGACGGTGAGGCAGGCCGGGAAGCCCTGAGCAAGGTGCTTCAGCGTGCGGCTGGCCGCCGAGCCGTGGACGTAGACGACGTCGCCGACGCGCGCGTGCAGCGTCGGGATGACGAACGGCTGGCCGTCCACCGTGAAGCCGAGATGCGCGATCAGCGCCTCGTCCAGGATCGGGTCGATCGCTGCGCGGTCGTAGCCACCCCGCTTCGGCAGCCGCCGCACGCGCGTGCGCGGGGTGCTGGTGCCGCCGGCCACGGCTAGGTGTCGAGCACGTCGAGGGCGTCGGCGACGAGCGCGATCGCGTCCTCGACGGCCGGCGGCACCTCGCGCTGCTGCTGGCGCAGCAGCGTCAGCAGCATGCGCAGGTCCTGGTCGGCGCCGCGCAGGTGGTTCGACGCGCTGATCAGCGTCCTGCCCGCCTCGTCGATACCGCCGTTGTCGGTCGCGCTCATCGCTCGCACCCTAGCCGATCCGCGCGGGCGCTCGACGTGCGATCCTGGGGGCGTGAGAGTGGGGGGTCTCGCAGGCAGCGTCGCCATCGGCCTGGTCGTCGGCTGGTCGATGTCCAACGTCGGTGCGGTCGCGCCCGAGCTGGCCCGCGACTACGGGCTGTCGATCGCCACGGTCGGCCTGCTGACGACCGTCGTTTTCGCCGTGCACACGGCGATGCAGATTCCGGCGGGCCGCGTCGTCGACCGCTTCGGGCCGAAGCGGGTCGGCCTGCTCGGGGTCGCCCTGATCGCCGCCGTCAACGCCGTCACGCTTGTCGCAGCCGAGCCGTGGCTCGTCTTCGTCGGCCGTACCGGCCTTGGCGTCGGCACCGGCTTCGCGTTCGTGGCGGCGATCGAGTATTCACGCCAGACGAGCGGGTCGCCGTTCGTGCTCGGCGTCTTCGGCGCCTCCACCGGGCTCGGCGGCGGGATCGGCGTCGCCGTCATCCCGCAGGTCGAGCAGCTCGTCCACTGGCGAGCGCCGTTCCTGACGGCGGGCCTGCTCGCGCTGGCCGGGTTCGCGGTCCTGGCAGCCGGGCCGCCCGGCCGGTCGGTGCAGCACGGCGCCCCGCTGCCGGCGGGCGCGGTCGGGGCCGTCCTGCGCGACCGCCGGGTGTGGCGCGTCGGGCTCTCGATGGCGGCCCCGTCGGGGATGAGCCTGATCCTCGGCACCTGGATCGTCACGCTGCTCGTCCGGGCGGGCGGCTACTCGACGCGGGAGGCGGGGCTGATCGGGTCGCTGGCGCTGATCGGCGGCATCGTCACCCGGCCGATCAGCGGCTGGGTGATGCGGTCGCACCCGTATGCCATGCGCAAGGTGATCGTCGGCAGTGTCGTGCTGGGCGTGGGCGGGACGGCGGCGCTGATCGAGGCGCGCCGGCTGCCGCTCGTCATCCTGGGCTCGCTGCTCGTCGGCCTCTGCTCGGGCCTGCCGTTCGCGTACGGCTACACCACCGCGGCGCGCATCCGGCCGGACGGGCCCGCCGTCGCGGCCGCCATGGTCAACACCTGCGGCCTGCTGCTGATCGTGATCTGCATCCCGCTCATCGGCCTGACGTTCTCGCTGCCGTGGCACGGCCGCATCGGCTTCATCGCCGCCGCTGCACTCTGGGCTGGGTCGGTGCTGTTCCTGCCCGACCGGCACGGCGAGGGCAGCTCGGTTGCGGAGCCGGCGCCGGAGCCGGCGCAGGCGTAGGCGTAGGCGTAGGCGTAGGCGTAGGCGTAGACGTAGGCGTAGGCGGCCAGGGCGCAGGCGGCCAGGGCGAAGCCGGCGCCCGCCCCGGAACGACAGAGTCCCGGGGGGGAGGAGGCCCGGGACTCGATCGTTCTGGGGGAGGTTGGGGAGGTGCGGTTGACGCTACGCGGCCGGCACCACCGGCAGCGAGTCGCCGCCGCGGCCACCGTCGAAGCCGCCGCGCATCCCGTGGCCGCCGCGCATCCCGTGATCGCCGCGCATCCCGTGATCGCCGCGCATCCCGTGGCCGCCGGCCGGGGCGGCATTCTCGACCAGGGCCTTCGTGCGGGCCCCGAGCTGGCTGAGGAGCTGCGTCTTCTGCGCGTCGGTCAGCGTCGTGTTCTTGGCGAGCGTCGCCTTGGCGCTGGTGACGAGGGCGGCCTCCAGATCGGCGGCCGTCTTGCCCTGCTCGACCGCGATCGCGCCGAGCGTCTTGCCGGCGTCGAGGCTCGTCTTGAGGCTCGCCTCGGTCACGCCGAGGAAGGTCGCGGCGGTTGCGAGCGGATTGCCGAGGACGCCGCCGGGACCGCCCGGGCCGCGCATGCCGAAGCCACGGTCGCCGCCGGGGCCGCCGAAGCCGCCGAGGCGGGCCGCGCCGGCGTCGATGCGGGCGTTGGCCGCATCGGCCTGCGCCTTGGTGATCGTGCCGGCCGCGAGCTCGGCTGCGACGCGATCCTTGGCGGTTGCCTTGAGGGCGGCGCTGAGGGTGTCGGAGCTGACGCCGAGCTTGCCGGCGAGAGCGGTGATCGCCGCCGCGTCGCGGTCGGCCTTGGTGGTCGTGCCCGTGCCGGTCGCGGCGAGGGCGGAGCCGGCGCCGATGCCGGCGAGCGCGACGGCGGTGACGGCGGTGAGGGTGGTGCGGTTGAAGCGCATCTTCTTCTCCTTCGGGTTGCTTGCCTGTGCCATGCCCCCATCGTGGCCGGGGGTGCTGAGCAGGGCCTGAACCGCGCCGAAGACATTTCTAAGTCTCTGCTGTGGGTTTCCTGAGAACGGAAACGGGCGGCCTCTCGACCGCCCGCTCCTGGGAGGAACCCTGTGTGCCGGGGGTGGCTAGGCGCCGGGCGCCGGCAGCTGGTCGGCGTTCGGGCCGTGGCCCATTCCGGGGAGGCCGTCGCCGGGACCGTGGCCCAGGCCGCGACCGAAGCGGGCGCCCATGCCGTCCATGCCGTCCATGCCACCGTGATGGCCGCGGCCGCCCATGTCGCCGTGGCCGAAGCCCATACCGCCGTGGTCGGGAGTGGCCGCGCCCGCAATGAAGCCGTCGATGTGGGTCGACGCCGCGTCGAGCAGCGTCTTCTTCTGCGCATCGGTGGCAGCAGCGAGCGCGTCGATGCGGGTCTTCGCGTCGGCGAGGAGCGCCGCCTTGAGGCCGGCGGTCGTCTTGCCCTGCTCCTTGGCGATCGCCTCGAGCGTCTTGCCGCCGTCGAGCGCGGTGTCGAGGGCGTCGCGGGTGAGGCCGAGATACGTGGCCGAGGTGGCCAGCGGATCGCCCATCCCGCCGTGCCTGCCGCCCTCGCCCAGCATGCCCGGGCCTCGGTCGAAGCCGCCGCGCAGGCCGAGCCCGCCGGTTGCCTCGACGCGCGCCTTGAACCTGTCGGCCTGCGCCTGCGTGATCGTGCCGGCCGTGACGAGCGCGTCGATCCGGTCGTTGGAGACGCCGATGAGCGCCTCGACGAGCTTGTCGGGAGTCGTGCCGAGCTTTTTGGAGAGCGCCTGCACCCACGCGTTGTCGGACGGCTTCGTCGAACCGAGCCCGCCGACGCCCGCTGCGATGCCGGTGCCGGCACCGCCGGTGACAGCGGCCGCGACGCAGATTGCGAGAAGTCCCTTCTTCGTCATTGCCTCACCTCGGGTCGTTCGTGTGGTGCTTCACCCCCGATGGTCGCGCATCAAGCTGAGAGCGGCCTGAGACGGAGGTAAGAACTCGCGAGTCACGCGCGCGTGAGCAGTCGCACCCGGAAGCGGGCGCCGCCGCCCTCGGCGTTCTCGGCGGTGACGGTGCCACCGTGGGCCTCCACCACCTGGCGGACGATCGACAGTCCCAGCCCCGAGCCGGGCATGCTGCGGGCGGCCCGCGCCCGGTAGAAGCGGTCGAAGACATGGGGCAGGTCGTCCGGGTCGATGCCGGGGCCGTGGTCGCGCACGCTCAGCTCGCCGGCTGCCAGCCTGACCTCGACGGTGCCGTCGGCGGGGCTCCACTTGGCGGCGTTATCGAGCAGGTTGGCGATGGCGCGGTCGAGCCGCTCGGGCACCCCGTCCAGCACCTGCGACTCGAGCGCCGTCTCGAAGCGGAGGCCTGGCGCAAACGACTGTGCGCGCTCGACCGCCCTGGCGACGAGGTCGTCGAGCTGCACGCCGGGCTCGGTGCTCGCCGGCTCGGCGTCACGCGCGAGGTCGACGAGGTCGCCGATCAGACGGGTCAGCTCCTCGATCTGTACCACGACGTCGTGCAGGAGCCGGGCCTTGTCGCCCTCGCTCAGCCGGTCGCCACGGGTGAGCAGCACCTCGACGTTGGTACGCAGGCTCGTCAGCGGGGTGCGCAGCTCGTGCGAGGCGTCGGCGACGAGCTGGCGCTGGGCCGAGACCGCGCTGTCGAGTGCGCCCAGCATCTCGTCGAAGCGGGAGGCCAGCCGGCCGAGCTCGTCACGGCTCGTCGCCCCGACGCGGCGCGAGAGGTCGCGCGTGGCGGCGATCTCCTCGACCATCGTGGTGAGTCGCGCCACCGGCGCCAGCGCCGCGCGCGACACAATCCAGCCGAACAGCGCGGCCAATGCAACGCCCGCGCCGCCGATCAGGGCGAGCAGCAACGCGCTGCGTCGCAGCGTCCGGTCGACCTCGGTGAGCGGCCGCGCGATCTGCGCGGCAAAGCCGGCACGAATCGGCACGACGTACACGCGCAGGTGCGTGCCCTTGACGTTCATGTCCTCGAAGAGCGCCGTGCGCGTGCCCTTCGCCACCTCGAGTGTCCGCTTCGAGATCGGCAGCGGCGTGTCGCCGCCCTCCTGGAGCGCACTTGCTCCGTCCTGGCGGACGAACTGGACGTAGCCGCCGGCGCCGCCGAAAGGGGGCTGTGGCACGCGGAACGGCCCGTGGCCCATGCCGGGGTAGCGGTCGAAGCCGCCCGAGCGGTTGGTCAGGGCGCGATCGACCTGGGCGCGCAGATCGTGGCGCATCCCGACGTACGAGGCGAGCGAGGCGGCGACCACGGCGATCGCCACGGCGGCGCCGGCCGCGAGCGCAAGGCGTGCGCGCAGGGTCATCGGCTCAGCGCTCGCTGCGCAGCACGTAGCCGATGCCGCGCACGGTGTGGAGGAGGCGCGGCTCCCCGTCCAGCTCCAGCTTGCGCCGGACGTAGCCGACGTACACCTCGAGCGTGTTCGAGCTCGGCCCGAAGTCGTACTCCCACACGTCGTTGAAGATCGTCGAGCGCGAGAGGACGCGGCCGGGGTGGCGCAAGAAGAGCTCGAGCAGCGCGAACTCGGTGCGGGTCAGCTCGAAGCTGCGGGCGCCGCGCTGGGCGGTGCGGCCGGCGAGGTCGAGCTCGACGTCGGCGTAGCGCAGCACCTCGCTGCTCTCGGCGGCCCCGGAGCGGCGCAGCAGGGCGCGCACGCGGGCGAGCAGCTCCTCCAGGGCGAACGGCTTGACGAGGTAGTCGTCGGCGCCCGCGTCGAGCCCGGCGACGCGGTCGCTCACCTGGTCGCGCGCGGTCAGCATCAGGATCGGCGTCTGGGCGCCGGCTGCGCGCAGGCGGCGGCAGGCCTCGATGCCGTCGATGCGCGGCATCAGCACGTCGAGCACAATCGCGTCCGGCTGGCGCTCGTCGTGCAGCGCGATCGCCTCCGCGCCGTCGCCGGCGGTGACGATGTCGTAGCCCTCCAGCGAGAGGGCGCGCTCGATCGCGTCGCGCACGGCCGGCTCGTCGTCCACTACGAGGATCGTGCTCATGCCCCCAGTGTGACGGGTACGGCTGAGAGCCGGCTGAGAGTTACGATGCGCGGCGAGGACAACCATCGAGGAGGTCGTAATGTCGATTCGTCTTGCTGCCGACGACCCGTGGGTCGCCCGCGGCTACGGACAGGCCGTAATCGACCCGGGCGAGCGGCCCGCGGTCGTGGTGATCGACCTGCAGTACGCGTTCACCGACCCCGACTTCATCTTCGGCGGTGCCGAGCTGATCGAGCGGGCCACGCTGAACACGGCGCCGCTGCTGGCCGAGGCGCGTGCGGCCGGCGTGCCGGTCTTCCATACAGTCGTGTGGTGGAAGGACGAGAACGACATCGGCCTGTGGGCGATCAAGCTGCCGCCCTGCGCCGAGATCACGCCCGACTCGCGCTGGGCGCAGGTCGACGAGCGCCTGTGGGACGAGCGGGACACGCTGCTGCCCAAGAAGTGGCCGTCGATGTTCAACGGGACGCCACTGCACGCGCTCCTCACGGCGGCACAGCGCGACACGGTGATCGTCACCGGCTGCACGACGTCCGGCTGCGTGCGCGCCACGACCGTCGACTCCTTCTCGGCCGGCTTCCGCACGCTCGTGCCGGAGGACTGCGTCGGCGACCACGGGCGCGACGCGCACGAGTCGAACCTGCGCGACGTCCACCGCCGCTACGCCGAGGTGACGAGCTCGGCCGAGGTGATCTCGTATCTCAAGCAGTTGCGCCGGCCGGTCACGGCGTAGGCGTTGCCGCGGGCGGTCCGGGCCGCAGCAGCGAGAGGCCGATCCCGGCGGCGAGCGTCGCCACGATCACGCCCAGCGATGCGTACACGGGCACGTGCCACACGTCGGTGAGCAGCATCTTGACGCCGATGATGACGAGGATCAGCGCGAGCGCCGGCTTGAGGTAGCGGAACGTGCTCATCGAGCCGGCGAGCAGGAAGTAGAGCGCCGACAGGCCGAGCAGCGAGAACGCGTTCGCGGCGAACACGATGTACGTGTCGCGGGTGATCGCGAAGATCGCCGGGATCGAGTCGACTGCGAAGATGACGTCGAAGATCGCCACCATGACGAGGGCCGCGAACAGCGGGGTGGCGACGCGTCGCGCGCCCTCGCGCACGAACAGGCGCTCGCCCGAGAGCTCGTGCGTCAGCGGGATGACGCGGCCGATCAGCTTGAGCACGGGGTTGTCCTGCGGCTTCACCTCGCTCTCGCCGTGGCGGAACATGCGCAGGCCCGTGATCACGAGGAACGCTGCGAAGACGTAGAGGGTGTAGTGGAACGCGTCGAGCAGCGCCGCTCCGGCGAAGATGAAGATCGCGCGCAGGAGGATGGCGCCGACGATGCCCCAGAAGAGCACGCGGCGCTGCAGCGCGATCGGGATCGAGAACGCGGCGAAGATGAGCGCGAAGACGAACAGGTTGTCGGTCGAGAGGCTCTTCTCGAGCATGAAGCCGGCAAGGTATGCCTCGCCCGCATCCCAGCCCTGCCAGGCGGCGAGCACGCCGGTGAAGCCGAAGCCGATCGCCGTCCAGACGAGGCTCCAGACGAGTGCCCGACGCAGCGTGAACTCGCGCCCGCCCCGCCCGACGAGGACGATGTCGGCGGCCAGCATCGCGCAGATCGTGCCGATCAACGCGACCCAGCCCCACCAGGCGACGGTCACGCCGCTCCCGTGCCGTAGGGGGCCGACATCGCAACAGGCGCATAAAAGTTCGTGTTTTTCGATTCACGATTTTCTGGCACACCCGTACTCTACCCGAAGCAGGCGAGAGAGCCCGCAGCGGGGCTCTCTCGGAGTGGGCGGTGACGGGCTCGAACCGCCGACCACCTCGGTGTAAGCGAGGTGCTCTACCAACTGAGCTAACCGCCCGCGACGCTCCCGCTCCGGCAGTGCCGGCAAACGGGGGCGGTGCAGCGTAGCGAGCGGCGGGGGCTAGCCGCAGCGCTCGGCGAGGCAGGTCGCGAGCACGGTGACGGTGGGCACACCCTGCGGCCCGTCGGGCCAGGCCAGGCGGAGCTTCGTGGCGGCGACGTTGTCGGTGGAGGAGAGCTCGCGGAACAACCGCT
>JANXXF010000251.1 GCA_025350775.1 Actinomycetes bacterium | reverse complement strand
AACATCTCGGGTGACAGCCGTGCCAGGGCATCGAAAAAGCCGGGGAGCTCGCCTGCGCTCGCCGTGGTGCGCGCCGGTCGCGTGCCCTCGTCCCTCGCTCCCACGGTTTAAGACCACCCGGTGTAGCGTGTGTCGAATGGCACCCCGGATCACGTGCATCGCCGTCCCCACGCCGTTCCGCATCGGGCCGGTCAACTGCTGGCTGATCGAGGCCGAAGCGCTCACCCTGATCGATGTCGGGCCGAACGACCCGCCGTCGCTGGCAGCGCTCGAGGCGAGCCTTGGCGAGCTCGGCTTCGGCTTCGCCGACCTCGACCTGCTCCTGCTCACCCACCAGCACTACGACCACACCGGCCTCGCGGCCACGTTGCGCGAGCGCAGCGGTGCGCGCGTCGTAGCGCACGAGGACCTCGTCCCGTTTCTCGCCGGCGGCGACGCGAGCAATGCCGCCGAGGACGAGTTCGCCGAGCAGATCATGCGGATCCACGGCGTCGACGAGCCCGCGATCCGGCATCTCCGCGAGGGCGCGCGGAAGCGCTGGCGGTTCGGCTGCAGCTGCCCGGTCGACACGGCACTCCGGGACGGCGAGACGATCGACCTCGGCGGGCTCTCGCTGCGCGCGCACCACCGCCCCGGTCACAGCCCGACCGACACGATCTATGTGGACGAGGAGCTCCGCACCGGGATCGTCGGCGACCACCTGCTGGGGCGCATCTCGTCGAACCCGATCCTGCATCGCCCGGTGCACGAGCCGGCCGATCCGGCCCGGCGTCCGCGGACGCTCGTCCGCTATCTCGACTCGATGCAACGCACCGCCGCCCTCGGCCTCACGCAGGCGCTCACCGGGCACGGCAAGCCTGTCGACAACGTCGGCCGACTGGTCGAGGCGCGACGGCTCGAGCACGACAAGCGCAAGGAGCGGATCCACGAGATCATGGCGCCCGGCCCGCTGACGGCGTTCGAGATCGCCGGCGTGCTGTGGCCGCGGCTCCCCGCCGATCAGGTCTATCTCGGCATCTGCGAGGTGCTCGGCCACATCGACCTGCTCGCCGACGAGGGCCGAATCGCCGAGGTCGAGGCGGACGGGCTCGTCCGGCTCGCTCGCGTCTAGCTTGCGCATTGGGCGCCGTCGGCGTCGAGCCGGGCGCCGCTCCTCTACTCCCCGGGTTGGACTCGAACCAACAACCCTTCGATTAACAGTCGAATGCTCTGCCAATTGAGCTACCGGGGAAGGCGGCAGCATTCTAGCGGCGGCGCGCGTTGCTCAGCGCTGTTGCCCGCAGCGGGGCCTGCTACCTGACCTCGGCGACGGCGGCGCGCACGCGGGCGAGCTGGACGCGCAGTTCGGTGATGCGAGCGAGATCGGCACCGACGCTCTCCAGCTCGCGCTGCAGGCGCCGCTCGCGCAGGCGCAGCAGGAGCTGCTTGCCGGCGGTCTCGTCGATGCCGTGCGTGACTGCGAGCGCGTCGAGCTCGGCCATCAGCGCAACGAGGTCGCCGTCGCCGGGGTCGCCGTCGACGAGCTGCGCGCGCAGGCGGCGGTGGCGGTCGTCGTCGAAGTGCTCGGCGGCGAGCTCGTGGAGCAGCAGGCGCAGTGCCGGCTGCGCGACGACGGCAGCGAGCGCCTCACGCTCGAGCCGGTCGCCGGCCGCCAGCAGCTTCGGCGAAACGCTGCCCGTGCTACCGCCGCGGCCACGGGGCGCCAGCCCCGCCTGCGTGTCGCGGGGCAGGTCGGGCCGGTCGGCGGCGAAGCGCACGGCCTCGGTGCGATCGGGCGAGTCGTCGAAGCGCGCGAGGATCTCGCGGACCCGCACGAACGCCTCCTGGCGGTCGGCGGCGCGCTCGATCTCCAGCCTGACGCGGTGCATCAGGTACGAGGAGGCACCGCCCAGGCGCCCCTCGAAGTCGGCGGGCGAGTCGGCCGGATCGACCCCCGGCGGCAGCGCCACCACCTTCACCTCGAGCCGCTGCGCCTGCGCCAGCTCCATGCCACGCAACGTCGCCTCCTGGCCTGCGGCATCGCCGTCGAAGCACAGCCAGAGGCGGCGGGTCAGGCGCCCGAGCTCCTTGAGCTGGCGCTCGGTGAGCGCGGTGCCCATCGACGCCACGACGGGCTCGAGCCCGGCCTGCCGCAGCGCGAGCACGTCGGTGTTGCCCTCGACGATCACGGCCCGGTCCTGGCGCGCGATCGCCGCCTTCGCCTTGTCCAGCCCGTAGAGGATGTCGCCCTTGCGGAACAGCTCGCTCTCCGGCGAGTTCACGTACTTGGCGCGCAGCGGGTCGTCCTCGCGCAGCTTGCGCGCCTGGAAGCCGACGATCTTGCCGCGCGCGTCCGAGAGCGGGAACAGCAGCCGCCCCGAGAAGTAGTCGCTGCCGCGCCGCCCGACCAGCCCGGCCGTCAGCAGCTCGTCGCGCGTGAAGCCCTTCTGCTGCGCCTTGCGGGCCAGCGTCGAGCCGCCCTCGGGCGCGAGCCCCAGCCGGAAGTCGCGGCACACCGCCTCACCCAGGCCGCGCCCCTCGAGGTATGCACGCACCGGCTCGCCCGCCTTGGTGTCCCACAGGTAGCGCTCGTAGAACGCGGCCGCAGCCTCCAGCAGCGCCAGCAGCCGCTCACGCCGCTTGCGCGCCGCATCGCCGGCCGGGGATGACTCCTCGTACACCAGTGGCACCCGGAAGCGCTCGGCCAGCCACTCGATCGCGCCGCTGAAGTCAACGTTCTCGGTCTCCATCACGAAGGTGACGACGTCGCCACCCTTGCCGCAGCCGAAGCAGTGGTAGAGCTTCTGCGTCGGGTTGACCGAGAAGCTCGGCGTGCGCTCGTCGTGAAAAGGGCAGCGTCCGCTGAAGCGACCTCCGCTGCGGCGCAGCGCGGTGCGGGCCGAAACGACGTCGACGATGTCGGCGGCCGCCTTGACCTCCGCGACGCAGGAGTCCTTGATCCGTGCCATGAGCGCTTAGAGCCTCGCAGCGTACGCGAGGGCGAAACGGTCCGTCATCCCGGCCAGATAGTCCGTGACCCGATCGGCCAGGTCGGCGGCGGCGGGCTGTGCAGTCCCCGGCAGCGCCGACGCCGGCGCCGGCCCCGCGGCGCCCGCCGCCGCGCCCGCTGCTGCGTCCGGCAGCGCCTCCGGGTGCGCGCAGAGGTACTCGAAGATCGCGCGCACGGCCGCGCGGGCCTGCTCGTGCTCGGCGCGGGCCGCGGGCGACAGGTAGACGCTCTCGAACATGAACGCCCTCAGCGAGAGCATCGCCTGCCCCACCTCGGTGCCCTGCACGATGTCGCCGGAGCGGGCGGACGTTTCGACGAGATCGTGCACCAGCCGGTCGATCCGCTTCGAGCCCGTCGCCCCGAGGACGGCGACCTCGGCACGCGGCAACTCCGCCTCGTCGAGCACGCCGGCGCGCAGGGCGTCGTCGATGTCGTGGTTGATGTAGGCGATGCGGTCGACGATGCGCACGATCTTGCCTTCGAGCGTCTCCGGCTCGACCGGGCCCCGGTGCGTGAGGATGCCGTTGCGCACCTCCCAGGTCAGGTTGAGCCCGCGCCCGTCACGCTCGACGACCTCGACGATGCGCAGCGAGTGCTCGTTGTGGCGAAAGCGGCGGCCGAAGCGCTCCTGGACACAGCGGTCGAGCGCGTCCTCGCCCGCATGCCCGAACGGCGTGTGCCCGAGGTCGTGGCCGAGGCCGATCGCCTCGGCGAGATCCTCGTTGAGCCGCAGCGCACGGGCGACCGTCCGCGAGATCATCGTCGTCTCGAGCGTGTGGGTCAGCCGCGTCCGGTAGTGGTCGCCCTCCGGGTCCATGAACACCTGCGTCTTGTGCATGAGCCGCCGGAACGCCTTGGTATGCACGATCCGGTCGCGGTCGCGCTGGAACGGCGTGCGCAGCCCGCACGGCTCGTCGAGGTGCTCGCGCCCACGCGTCGCGTACGAGGGCACGGCGAGGGGCGAGAGGTGCTCGGCCTCCCACTCACGGACGCGCGCCTCCGTTGCGCTCGCGACGGGGCCGGCA
>JANXXF010000356.1 GCA_025350775.1 Actinomycetes bacterium | reverse complement strand
GGTGCGCTGGCGCTGGCCCCGACGCCTTACTGAAGCAAGGCAGCGCCCCCCGTCGGGGGGCGCTGCACCGACGATCACGCTGCCGTAGGGGCGACGCCTAGAAGAGCTGGTTCTCGCCGGCGAAGATCGCCGACACGGAGTCGTCCGAGAAGACGTTCCAGATCGTCTGCGCGAGCAGTGGCGCCACCGGCAGGATCGTGATCTTGTCGGCGGCCTTCGTGCGGTCGATCGGCACGGAGTCGGTGACGACGATCTTCTCGACCTCGTCCTGCGCACCGAGCATGTCGAGCGCGTTGCCGGCGAAGATCGCGTGCGTGGCGAACACGTAGACGGCGGTGGCACCAGCCTCGCGCAGCGCCCGCGCGCCCGCTACGAGCGTACCACCGGTGACGATCATGTCGTCGCCCATCAAGCACACCTTGCCTTTGACCCGGCCGATGACTTGGCTGACCGCGGCGATGTCGTGCCCCGGGCGCACCTTGTGCATGATCGCGACGTCCGAGTCGAGCATCTGCGCGAACTTCGTCGCCATCTTGGCGCGGCCCGGGTCGGGCGACACCGAGACGACGCCGTCGCCCGAGAAGCCGAGGTCACGGAAGTAGTCGGCAAACAGTGGCAGCGCGGTCATGTGGTCGACCGGGATGTTGAAGAAGCCCTGGATCTGGCCGGCGTGCAGGTCCATCGTGAGGACGCGGTCGGCCCCGGCGACCTGCAGCATGTCAGCGACGAGCTTCGCCGTGATCGGCTCGCGCGGCGCGGATTTTTTGTCCTGGCGCGAGTACGGGTACCACGGGATGACCGCGGTGATGCGGCGCGCCGAGGCGAGCTTGGCCGCATTCACCATGATCAGCAGCTCCATCAGGTTGCGGTCGACCGGCTCGTTGCCGGGCTGCACGATGAAGACGTCGGCGCCGCGGACGGAGTCCTCGTAGCGGCAGTACGTCTCGCCGTTGGCGAAGGTCTTGACGGTGGCGTCGCCGAGATCGATGCCGAGCTCCGTCGCGATGTCACCGGCGAGATCGGGGTGGGCGCGCCCGGTGAACAGCATCAGCCGCTTCGGGGTGGCGCGCTCGAGGTAGTGGCTCGGCGAGGTCAGCTCGGCAGGGGCCGGCTGACCGATCGACTCCAGCCCGGGGAGCCTCTGCTCAGTCATTCCGCTCTGCACGTGCGCGCCCTTCCTTGTTGATCTGCCGTTCCCGGGCGAGCGCGAGGGCTCCCGGCGGGACATCGTCGGTGAGGTACGAGCCGCCGGCGACCCAGGCGCCGTCACCGATCACGATCGGCGCCTCGAAGCCGTTGTGGATGCCGGTGCGGACGTTGGCGCCGATCGTGGTGCGGCCCTTCGGCTGGCCCTGCTGATGCGGGAAGTTGGCAGTGATCGCCCCTGCGCCGATGTTCGTGTCCTCTCCGATCTCCGCGTCGCCGATGTACGAGAGGTGCGGCACCTTGCTGCGCGCCCCCACGGTCGTGTTCTTGATCTCGACGAACGTGCCGGCCTTCGCTCGGTCGCCCAGCACCGTCCCGGGGCGAAGGTAACAGAATGGCCCGACGCTAGCGCCGGCTCCCACCTCAGCATCGATCGCTACCACCTGCGGGCCGACCTCGGCGCCCGTGCGGACGACGGTGCGGCCGCGCAGGACGGTGAAAGGGTGCACGACGGTGTCCTGCTCGATCTCGACCGTCGGGTCGATCCAGGTGGACGCCGGGTCGACGATCGTGCAGCCCGCGAGCATGTGCTGCAGGTTGATGCGATCGCGCAGCACGGCAGTCGCGACGGCCAGCTCGGCGCGGGTGTTGACGCCCTCCGTCTCGGCCGGGTCGGCAGCCACGTGCACCGCGACCTTGTGCCCGCCCTCGACGATCGCGCGCACCGCGTCGGTGAGGTACAGCTCGCCCTGCGCGTTGTGGCTGGTGAGGCCGGCGATGGCGGGCCAGAGCAGCTCCGACTCGAACACGTAGATCGAGGAGTTGGCCTCGCGGACGGCGAGGATCTCCGCGGTGGCGTCGGAGGCCTCGACGATCGCTGCGAGCAGGCCGCGGTCGTCGCGGACGACACGCCCGTAGCTGCGGATGTCCGGCGGGATGAACGAGAGGACGGTGCAGCCGGCGCCCTCGGCCCGGTGGTGCGCGACGAGCTCGGCGAGCAGCTCGGTCGTCAGCAGCGGTGTGTCGCCCGAGAGCACGAGGACGCTGCGCGACCGGCCCTCGAGAGCGCTGCGCGCAGCGGCGACGGCATCGCCCGTGCCGCGTGGCTGCTCCTGCACCGCGATCTCGAGCCCGCTGAACTGATCCTTCGTCTCGGGCGAGACGACGACCACCAGCGGATCGGCGCCGAGCGGGCGCGCGGCCTCGACGATCCAGTCGACCATGCGGCGCCCGAGCAGCGGATGAAGGTGCTTCGGCGTCGCCGACTTCATGCGCGTGCCCATGCCGCCCGCCATCACCACGGCTGAAAGGTCGGAGAGAGTCACGGTGAGGGCGGCGGCTGGGTCGAAGATGGCTGGGGCGCCAGGATTCGAACCTGGGATGGCGGGACCAAAACCCGCTGCCTTACCGCTTGGCCACGCCCCATCGCTGCGTTGGCGAGTATAGGGCGACGATCGCGCGAGTGCGTCAGCGCCTGCCGCCACGGTCGGTGAAGAGGAAGAGCAGCGCTAGGACTGCGAGGACCACCGCGAGGAAGAGCGCGAGCCAGCTGAGAATGACCGCCAGGATGACGAGGACGAGCGCGAGCGCCTGCGAGGCCGCGGCGACCCAGGTGACCTGGCGGATCGCGGAGCGCCCGCTGTTGCGGCCCCAGGCGAACCAGAGCGCGATGGCCGGGAGTGCGATGGCGACGACCGTCCAGTGCGTGAAACCGTGTCCGACCCACACGATGATGCCTTCGACGAAGGCGATGCCGAAGGCGGCCTTCGTGCGGGGCGTCATCCACTTCCGCCCGCTTCGATCGATCAGCTCGCTCATACGTTCAAGCTAGCAGGTTGGCCGGGCGATCCAGGTCAGCCCGAGAGACGCCAGCTCGACCGCGCCAGCAGTCGCGGCTGGCACATCGTCGAAGAGCCCGTAGAGGAGCGGCCCGGCACCCGTGACGTCGGCGCGGAAGGCGCCCGCGGCGAGGATGCGCCCGGTCAGCGGCGATGTCGCGAGGTCGTTCGGCGGCAGCGCGGCAAGGTCGCGGGGAACCCGCACCGCGGCGAGCGCGGCCAGCAGGGCCGCCCGCCGGCTGGCCCAGCCGCTGGACCCGGCGCGCGCGTCAAACGCGCTGTAGATGGCGCCGGTGGACTCCTTGACGGCACCGCTGGGCCGGAGCAGCAGGACGGCGTAGTCGAGCGGCAGTGAGAGCGGCGCAAGCTCGGCGCCGTCGCCGGTGCCCAGCTGGGGCGCGCCGGTGAGGAAGAAGGGAACGTCGGCGCCGAGCGTGGCAGCGATGGCGTGCAGGTGCTCAGCGGGCAGCGCCGCGGCGCCAAGTGCCTCGTTCGCCAGCGCCAGTGCGGCGGCCGCGTCGGAGCTGCCACCGCCCAACCCTGCCGCCACCGGGATGCGCTTGTGGATACGGGCACGCCAGGCGGGACGGATAGCGGCGGCCGCGGCCACCTGCTCGAGCGCGCGCATGACGAGGGTGTCGTCGCCGAAGCCGTCGACCCGGATGGCCGGAGCGCCGCCAGCTCCCGGGCCGACCTCCAGGGTGATCGCGTCTGCGAGGTCGATGCGCTGGTAGACGGTGGCGACCTCGTGCTTCCCATCGGGACGGAGCGGGCCGACGACGAGGGCGAGGTTGATCTTGGCGGGCGCCGGGCGGGTGCGGCTGCTGCCCCCGGCGGAGGAGCCGTAACCGGAGCCGGCAACGCCGGGGCCTGCGGGGCTCATGCGGGCGCCTCCGCCTGGGCCAGGCCCGGCGCAGCGTGAAGGGCGGCGGCGAGCGCGAGGAACTCCGCCGGCTCGAGGGCCTCGGCCCGCGTGTCGGGACGGCGGCCGATCGCCTCGAGCGCGCCGACCGCCTGCGGCCTGCTCGCCACGCGGGCCAGCTCGAGCGAGTTCGGCAGCGTCTTGCGTCGATGCGCGAACGCCCCCTCCACGACGCGCTTCAGCTCGCGGTAGCGCGGCGGTAGCGGGCCCCTGCGCCGAAACGCGACGAGCGCCGACTCGACGTTGGGGCGCGGCCGGAATACCTCGCGCGACACCGGGTGGAAGCCCGTGCGCTCGGTGGCGAGCTGGATCAGCACCGAGACGGCGCCATACGCCTTCGTGCCGGGCTCGCCGAAGAAACGGTCGGCCACCTCGCGCTGCAGCATCACGCACCACGAGTCGACCATGGGCAGCCCGTCGAGGCTCTCGACGACGATCGGCGTGGCAACGTTGTACGGCAGGTTGGCAACCAACTTGCGCGGCGCCGGGTCGAGGGCCGCCAGGTCGAGGCGGAGCGCGTCGCCGTACACGACCGAGACGTTGTCCCGGCCGGCCAGCGCCTCGCCGAGGCGCGGCTCGAGGCTGCGGTCGAGCTCGACGGCGTGAACGTGCGCGACGCGGTCGGCGAGGAACACCGTGAGCATGCCGAGCCCCGGTCCGATCTCCAGCACGACGTCGGCCGGGTCGAGGTCGGCGAGCCGCTCGATCACGCGCAGGATGTTGTCGTCGACGAGGAAGTGCTGACCGAGCACCTTGTTGGCGACGTGGCGGGTCATGGCGAAGGCGCTGGCAGCGGCAGTGGTGGCCGGAGGAGCGGCGCGAGCGGCGGCAGCCCGAACGCCGCCGCCGCGTTCGCCTCGATGCGCGCGGCCAGGCCGTCGATCGGCTCGCCGCGCACCTCGGCCAGCGTGCGTAGCGTGTGCAGCACGAAGGCCGGCTCGTTCTTCTTCCCGCGCACGGGCTGCGGCGAGAGGTACGGGCAGTCCGTCTCGGCAAGGATCCGGTCAGCGGGGACGCGGGCCGCGGCCTCACGCAGGTCGGCGGCGGCGGGGTAGGTGACGTTGCCGGCGAACGAGACGTAGTAGCCACGCTCGAGCGCGAGCTCGAGCAGCGCGGGCGACGAGAAGCAGTGCAGGATCACCCTGCCCGGGTGCGCGGCCAGCCGGGCCGCGGTGTCGCTGTCGGCGGAGCGCGTGTGGATGACCACCGGGAGGCCGGTTTCGGCTGCGAGCGCGAGCTGCTCGTCGAACAGCTGCTGCTGGCGGTCGTGCGGCGCGTAGTCGCGGAAGTAGTCGAGCCCGATCTCGCCGAGCGCGACCACCCGCGGCCCGGCAAGCAGCTCGCGCAGCTCCTGGACGCGGTGGAGCTGCCCGGCGTCCACGCCGGCCTGGTGCGGGTGGATGCCGACGACGGCGTACACGTCGTCGAACGCCCCGGCGATGGCAACGGCCGTGTAGCTGCCCTCGATGCCGGTGCCGATCGTCAAAACGCGGCGGACTCCGGCGGCGCGGGCGCGCGCCATCACTTCGCCGGGGGTGCCGTCGCAGGCGTCGAGGTGGGCGTGCGTGTCGATCACGGGGAGGGGCGGCGGGCGCTCGGGCTGCGTGCGGGCGACCCGCTAACCCAGCGCCTCCATCCGGGCGAGCTCGTCGGCCACGACCTGCTCCGGATCGAGCTTCGTGAACAGCGCGACGGGCTGCCGCAGCTTCTGCCCCACCGGCAGCGAGCCCGGCTCCCAGCCGCGCACCCAGCCGGTGTAGTCGCCGGTGAGCACGACGTGGCTGACGCCGTCTTCCTCCGTCTCCTCGCGGAACTCGAGCTCGCCGGCGATGACGGTGTCGTAGCCGAGCAGCCCGTGGAGCTTCTGGCAGCTGAACGGCAGGATCGGCGTGAGCATCGTCTTGAGGTCGTCGATGCAGCGGAGGGTGACGTAGAGGACGGTTCCCGCCCGCTCGCGGTCGGTCTTGACGAGCGCCCACGGCGCCATGTCGCTGACGTAGACGTTAACGAGCGACGAGAGGCGGAGGATCTCGGAGCTGGCGGCGCGGACGCGCCCGGTCTCGATCAGCTCGCCGACTGCCGCGAAGCCCCGCGCGACATCGGCGAGCAGGTCGCTGTCGGTCGGATGCAGCGGGCCGGGCGTGGGCACCTCGCCGAAGTTCTTGAAGCCGGCGGTGAGCGTGCGGTTGACGAGGTTGCCCCAGTTGCCGACCAGCTCGTCGTTGTTGCGGCGGACGAACTCGGCCCAGGTGAAGTCGCTGTCCTGGGTCTCGGGGCCGGCGGCGGTGAGGAAGAAGCGCAGCGCGTCGGCGTCGTAGCGCGAAAGAAAGTCGTTGACGTAGATGACGACCGAGCGCGACGAGCTGAACTTGCGCCCCTCCATCGTCAGGAACTCGCTGGCGACGATGTCGTACGGCAGCCCGAGCGGGCCCTTGCCCGCGCCGATCTCTCCCCCCTGCCCGTAGCCAAGCAGCATGCTGGGCCAGATCACCGAGTGGAAGACGATGTTGTCCTTGCCCTGGAAGTAGTAGTGCCGCGCTTCGGGGTTCTGCCACCAGTCGCGCCAGGCGTCCGGGGTGCCACGGTTGTGCGCCCATTCGACGCTCGCCGAGAGATAGCCGATCACGGCGTCAAACCACACGTAGATCTTCTTGTCGTCCCGGTCGTCGTAGCCCTCGACAGGGATCGGCACGCCCCAGTCGAGGTCGCGGGTGATGGGCCGCGGCTTGATCTCGTCGAGCAGGCGGAGCGAGAAGTTGCGGACGTTGGGGCGCCAGTGCTCCTGCTGCTGGATCCAGGCGATGAGCTGTTCGGCGAAGGCGGGCAGGTCGAGGAAGAGGTGCTCGGTCTCGCGGAACACGGGCGGTTGGCCGTCGATCTTCGAGCGGGGGCTCTTCAGCTCGATCGGGTCGAGCTGGCGGCCGCACTGGTCGCACTGGTCGCCGCGGGCGTCGTCGTAGCCGCAGTGCGGGCAGGTGCCCTCGATGTAGCGGTCGGGCAGGGTGTGGCCGGTGACGGCCGAGAACGCGCCAAGTTGTCGCTGCTCGTGGATGTAGCCGTTCGCGTAGAGGGTGCTGAAGAGGTCGCGGGTGACGCGGTAGTGGTTCGCCGTCGTCGTGCGGGTAAAGAGGTCGTAGGAGAGGCCAAGGTTCTTGAGGTCGGTGCGGATGATCTCGTTGTTGCGGTCGGCGATCTCGCGGGTGGTGACGCCGGCTTGCTCGGCGGCGACCATCACCGGGGTGCCGTGCTCGTCGGTGCCGCTGACCATCAGCACGTCGTTGCCCTTCAGCCGTTGGTAGCGGGCGAAGATGTCGGCGGGGACGCCGAAGCCGGCGACGTGGCCGATGTGGCGCGGCCCGGAGGCGTACGGCCAGGCGACTGCGACAAGTATCCGCTCGGGCGAGGGCACGGAACCATGATAGGAGGCGCGCTCCCCGCGAGCGGGCAGGGAGCGCGCCTCGGTGCCGTCGCCGCCTAGCGGCGAGTGAGCTGCCGGTCCGACCGGGCAACCGTCGCGTGACGCGACAGCCGGCGCTCGGGGCCTGCGTAGGCGCGGGGCCGCGCTGCTCGCTGGTAGCGCACCGGCGGCGCGGGCGCCGTGTGGGCCGTCGCTACACCGGCCGTACCGCGGGGCCGGGTGACGAGCAGACCGCCGAGCCCGAGCCCTGCCAGGCCGAGCAGCACGAGCCCGGCGGCACCTGGTTGCGTCCGGCGCTGCGTCTCGGCGACCGCCATCCACTGCACGAGCGGCAGGTGTACCGCCGTTGCCGCCGGGGTTGCCGGCAGCGCCGGCTTCACCCTGCCGTGCTGGCCGGGAGCGACCGTCGTGCCCGGCGCCGGAGCGACGGGCGACGCTGCTGCCGCGGTCGGGGCGGTGACGGTGGCCGGAGCGACTGGCGACGCTACTGCCGGAGCAACCGCCGGAGCAACCGCCGGAGCCGCTGCCGTGATCGCCGCCGCCGTGACCGCCACTTCGTCCGGCTGCCCGCGGTCCGATTCCCCGGACGAGCCCGCAGGCTCCACTGCCGGGTCGCTCCCAGCGGCAGCGGCCACCTCGGGAGCGGCTAACGGCTCCGCCACGCCGACCGGCGTGAGCGTGGCCGGCTCGGTTGCCGGCCCCTCGGCGGGAGCGGGAGCGGGCTGAGGCAATGCGACCGGCTGCGGGGCCACCACCGGCTGCGGCCGAACGACCGGCTCAGGAGCCACCACCTGCTGCGGTGCCACCTCCGGCTCCGGCGAAGCCACCACCACCGGAGCAACGACCGGCTCCGGCGAAGCCACCGGCTGCAGAGCCGCGACCGGCTCCGGCGAAGCCACCAGCACCGGAACCACGACCGGCACCGGAGCCGCCACCAGCGGTGGCAACACAACCGGCTCCGGCGAGGCCACCGGCACCGGCAAGACCACCGGCAGCAGAGCCACCACCGGCTCCGGCAAGACCACCGGCACCGGCAAGGCCACCGGCAGCGGAGCCGCGACCGGCACCGGAGCCGCCACCAGCGGTGGCAACACAACCGGCTCCGGCAAGACCACCGGCAGCGGCAAGACCACCGGCACCGGAGCCGCGACCGGCACCGGAGCCGCCAACAGCGGTGGCAACACAACCGGCTCCGGCAAGACCACCGGCAGCGGCAAGACCACCGGCACCGGAGCGGCCACCGGCTGCGCTACCGCGACCGGCGCGGGCGCGTCAGCCGGCCGCGGTGGCAGCGTTGCGGCCACGGGCGGCTCGACCTGCGCAGGCGTCGGCATGGTCAACGGTGCCGGACTCGGCCCGGGCGCCGCTGCCGGTGGGGCCGGCAGGAACCCGAGTGGGTCGAGATACCCGTTCGGGTTGCTCGCGACCCTGATGCCGAGCGACAGGTACGGCACGTCCAGATCGACCATACCGCTCCGCCCGACCGTACCGACCGACTGGCCTTCGACCACAGCCGCGTTCCGCGCGACGCCGATCGATCCGAGGTGCGTCAGCGTGACGTTGAGCCCGTCCGCCGTGTGGATGGTCACGGACTTCCCGCTTGTCGGCACAGTGCCGGCGAACGTGACCGTCCCGCTCGTGGGCGCGGCGACCGGGTTTCCGCTCGCAGCGCCGATGTCAATCACCCGATGCTGGCCTCCGGCGTACGGATTGGAGCCCAGCGAGAACGGCCGCAGCACCGGTCCCTCGACGGGCCACGTCCACGCGGACGCGACCCCTGGAGCGAGCGCGGCAGCAGCCGTAACGAACAGCGACACCATCAGCAATCGTCTCACACCGTCCGACCTCCCTGTTGTCTTTTTTGATAACAGAAAGACCGTAGACGTGAAGAGGTACTGTTGTCAATACTGGCATCAACAGGCATGTCGCACCGAGCCATGGCCGCTCAGACAGGGCCGGCTGTGCTGCATCTCCGAGTCCGATCTGGACGCCGGACGCCACGGAGATCACGTTCGAGTGCGTTACTCGTGAGTTGTGCGGCTGCACGATCCAGCCCGCAGCGCCGCTCGTCGAGGTGCGCGCCACGCCGGTGTTGGCCTGCGAAGGCCGAGGGGCCCGCTGAAGCGGGCCCCTCGGCTTGCATCGCCTAGCTCAGGCGTCTAGCAGACAGTCGCGACGACTGTCCCGGTGCCTGCGTGGCCCGGGTTGCTGTCGTAGCCTGCATTCGTCTTGACGATGACGATGTGCACTGTGTTGCCCGAGATCTGGGAGCCCGACTTACTGATCGAGCTCGAGACGATCACGGCCATGTACGCAGGCAGCGGGCCCGCCGGCGGCGGAGCGCTGTTGCCCGGGTCGGTGCTCCAGCCGGTGCCACACGCAGGCACCGACGGGTTCTTGGCGAAGCCCTTGAAGGCGGCCGGCGCGGCGCCGCCCGTGAGGACGTTCTGCTTCCACCACTGTGCTCCCCAGAACATCACCGAGCCAGTGGCGGTCTTGTCGCCGACGACGAAGGAGCCGCCGCCGGGCGCGAACGCGTAGACCAGCGTCTCACACGTGGTCGACGCGGTCGAGCCGCCAACGTCTGCGATCGACGTCGTGATCGTGAAGGAGCCAGTCGAGCTGTAGGTGTGGCTACCACTCACGGTGTAGCTGCCGCCCGAGCCGCTCACGGTGCCAGCCGAGCTGGAGCTGTCGCCCCAGTTGATCGAGGCCGTGAAGTCGGCGGCGGAACCACCCAGGTTGGCGTCACTCAAGCTGGCCGTCGCTCCGCTGAACGAGCTACCCGACAGAGCCACAGCCGCACACTTAGCCGAGATCGCAGCATCCGCGACCTTGGCGGTGCTGGTCGCCGTCGCCATATTCGTCGGGGTGTCGACGTCGGTGACCGTGGTCGTGACGGTGTAGCTGCCCTCTTCGGCGTAGGTGTGAGTGCCGTACACCAGGAAGCTGCCGCCGCTGCCGCTGATCGTGCCGGCGGAGGTGGAGCTGTCGCCCCAGTTGATCGAGGCCGTGTACTCCGACGCGGTTGCGGCGGTGTCAGGATCGCTGACGGTGGCCACGTTGCCGGTGAAGGCTGCGCCTTCGACGGCCGCGACTGGATAGCCCGACGCGCTGATCGGCAACTCGACGACGCCGATCCAGTGCTTCTGGGCGGTCGCCGACTGCAACGAGCCGGCAGCATCCGTGAAGCTCGCCTTGATCGTGTCGTCACCGGCGCCGTTGGTGTCGATGTAGGTGAACGAGACGTTCCCGAAGGCGTCAGTGACGCAGCCCGCGGGCACGCAGGTACCGATCGCCCCGGCGTTCTGCCCCGTCACGGTGAACGTGACGACCTGGCCGGCAAGCGGCGAGCCGCCACTTGTGACGTTGGCTGTCACCGTATGGCTGGTGCCGACCGGGTTGGTCGCGTCGAGCGGTGTCAGCGAGATGCTGCCCGAGACCACGACGATCCCCGATCCCGAGATGAGGACATAGGCCTCACCGCAGTGGCTCAACCCGTCACCCGGATCGATGCCGCAGGTGGGAGTGGTCGCGGCGTCGGTTGCGACCGCCAGTGCGCTCCAGTCGCTCGGGAACGTCGGGAACGTCTCGTGCACCGAGCAGCCCCAACCCTGGAGGCTCGCCGTCGTCAGGGTCGTAAACGCCGGGTTCGACGCGATCAGCGAGACGCTGCCGCCACACGGCGGACCGGCGTTGATCGTCCACGGGCCCACGCCCGCGCTGATCGCCGCCAGGATCGTAAGCGTCTCGGCGGACTGACCGTAGTAGTTCGCTGCGCACGTCGTATCGAAGTACATGCCGGTCCTACCCGGCTGTGCACCGGCGAAGCCGATGCCTTCGCGGATGATCGTTCCTCTCGCCCCCGGCGACGTGAAATCGCCAAAGTCGTGCAACACCGGGTCGGTACCGACCACGACCCTGTTGCCTGCCAGCGTCCTGCCGCCGGCCAGCCCCCGCACGACGGACCCGTAGACCCCGGCGCTCGAGACGAGGCCGGGCGGCAGCGTGCTGCAGTACGGGTCTCCCGCGATCAGCACGTCGTACGCCCCGAAAGCGGCGGCCGACATCCCGCCCCAGGTCGCGTCACTGACGACCGTCACCGCGAAGCCCTGCGCGGTCGCGGTCGTCGCCTCCTGGCTCGACAGCCCTCCGGAGACCGTGTCGCCGTTGATCAGCGCTGTCGGCGTCGCCGCACCAGCGCTACCGGCGCTCAGCAACGCGACGAGGAGCCCAGTTGCGGCGAGCGTTAGCAGCAAACGCAGCGCCCCCCGCAGCCTCAATCTTGGTGCAAACATGTCCCACTCCTTCATACGAGACGACATCCTGATGCCAGCGAAACTACTCCTGCCGAGGAGGAAAGGCAAGAGCCACCGCTGCGCTACCGTGAGCGGGCGGTGAACGCACGATAAAACGGCGGAAAGCCGCACCTAAGTGGCCGCTGCACGCGTTGGCCCGACCGGCCGCCTGGAGGGGCTGGGGCGCACCGTGATCGTCAGCCTCCCCGAGGAGACACCGCTAGAGCGAGGCGTCGTACAGGCGGCGGCGCGGGCTACCGGTCAGCCCGGCGACGACCTCGGCGGCCAGCTTCCGCGGCGTCCCGGCCTCGACGAGCCGGACGACCGCGGCGACCGCTGCCCCCTCGACCGCTGCAGCAGCCGCCGGCGCCGCCACCGGAGCCGGCCCGATCACGAGCACGATCTCGCCCTTCGGTGGCTCGGCGAAGCGAGCGGCGAGGTGCTCCGGCGTACCGCGGACGATCTCCTCGAACCGCTTCGTCAGCTCGCGACAGACGGCCGCAGGCCGCCCCGGCAGCGCCTCGGCCAGCGAGCGCAGCGTCGCCGGCAGCCGCTGCGGCGACTCGAACGCGACGGCGGCGTGCGGCCAGGCGGCAAGCTCGGCCCACACCGCCGCCAGGCCCTTCGCCGTACGCGGCAGGAACCCAAGGAACTGGTAGCGGTCACCCACCAGCCCGCTGGCGACGAGGGCCGTCCCGACCGCCGAGGGCCCGGGCAGCACCGTCACCGCCACCCCGGCTGCCAGCGCGGCCGCGACGAGCCTGCCGCCGGGATCGCTGATGCCGGGCAGCCCCGCGTCCGTGACGAGCGCCATCCGCTCGCCGGCGAGCAGCCGCGGCACGAGCTCGGCCGCGCGGGCCGCCTCGTTGTGCTCGTGGTACGAGACCAGGCTCGCCTCGATCCCGTGACGGTCGAGTAGCCCGCGCGTATGGCGCGTGTCCTCGCACAGCACGATGTCGGCCTCGGCGAGCTCGCGCAGGACGCGCAGCGTGACATCCTCGAGATTCCCGATCGGCGTGGCGCAGACCGACAGCATCAGATCGCGGCTGCAGCGGCAGCGGCAGCGGCGAGCGCCTCGCGCCCGACGAGGGCGGCGCCGACGAGCCCCGCATCGGGCCCGAGCTCGGCGAGCACGATGTGCACCGTGTCGCGTCCCGGGGTCAGGCCGTCGCGCGCCAGGACGAGGCGCGCCGGGTCGAGCAGCAGCCCGCCGGCCGCGGCGAACCCGCCGCCGACCACGATCAGCTCAGGCTCGAGTAGGTTGACGAGGCTCGCGATGCCGGCGCCGAGATAGCGGCCGATCTTCGCCAAGGCTGCGCTGGCACCGGCATCACCGGCCTGGGCGGCGGCGACGAGCGTATGCGCGTCGGCAGCGGGGCCGAAGAGCTCGCGGGCGGCCGTGTCGGCGGCAGTGCCGGAGGCGAGGCCCTCGAGGTGGCCGCGGCCCTCGCAGGTGCCCTGGCAGCGCGGGCCGTCGAGGTCGACGACGATGTGCCCGATCTCGCCAGCGGCGCCGCTGGTGCCACGGTAGGGCCGGCCGTCGAGGATCAGGCCGCCACCGACGCCGGTGCCCAGGGTCAACATCACCATGTTGCGCAGACCGCGCCCGGCGCCGAGCTGCCACTCGCCGATGGCGGCAGCGGTCGCGTCGTTCTCGATCTCCACAGGCCGGTCGAAGCGACGGGCGAGCACGTCGCGCAGGTCGAGGTGATCGAGCGGCACGTTGGTCGAGGAGACAGCACGGCCGCGCACTCGGTCGATACGCGACGGCACCGCCACGCCGATCGCCGCGATGTCGGGCGTCAGCAGCTCGCTGATCGCGCCTTCGAGGGCGGCGAGCAACGACACGTCGAAGGTCCCGAACAGCGGGCCGACCGTCGCGTCGCGTACCTGCACCATCGTCGGCAAGCTCGTCGAAGAAGCGGCGACGTCGCTGAAGCGCGTCCTCACGGACAGCGGCCTCCTGAAGGCGCCGTACACGACCGCGGAGTTTCAGCACGCGTGCGCCGCGCACGTGCGCGAGTTCGGCCACCTCAAGACGAAGGCGCAATACGAGCAGCCGGCGCGCATCAAGTGGGACG
>JANXXF010000331.1 GCA_025350775.1 Actinomycetes bacterium | reverse complement strand
CGCCCTCGACGGCCTCGCGCACGGACGCTGTTGCACGGGCGCCCGCGCCGACGGCGGCTGCACGCCCGGGCAGCGGGTCGTAGGCGCGGATCTCGCAGCCCGGCGCGAGCGCCGCGAGGAGTTGCGCGTGGTAGCGGCCCTGCTCGCCACAGCCGACGATCGCGGCGGTCGACCAGCCGGTGGGCGCGAAGCGCCGGATACAGAGCCCGCTGACCGCGGCGGTGCGGGCAGCCGTGATCTCGGCGCCGTCCAGCACGGCGGTCGGGATGCCCGTCTCGGCGTCGTTCAGCAGGATCAGCCCGGAGATGTACGGGAGCCCGCGCTCGCGGTTGGCCGGGAAGCCGCCGATCCACTTGAGCGCGGCGATGTCGTCGTCCAGCAGGTAGGCAGGCATGGCGTGGATGAACGAGTCGGGGCGCGGGTGGATGCCCGGCTTGGGCGGCAGCTCGACGCGGCCGGCGGCGAGGGCGCGGTAGGTACGCTCGACGATGGCGATCCGCTCCGGGATCGACGGCAACAGCGCCGCCACCTCGGCGCGGCTCAGGTAGAGCAGCTCGCCCGGGCTCATGGGTGAGCCTTCCGGAATGCGGCGAGGCGGGCCGCTGCCCCGGCCATCAGCTTCATCCCGGCGAGGGCGCGCGCCTCGGCGGCGACCAGCGCCTGCGGCCGCTTGCCGTGAATGGCGCCGAGGAAGAGGTCGGAGGCCTGGGCGAGGGGACGGCAGGCCACGTCGATGCTGTCGCGGACGGCACGCAGCCGCGCCGTCGGGCGGCCGGCGTCCCGCACCGTCTGCGTGCAGCCGGAGAAGACGCCGTAGGCCACCGCCGAGCCGAAGAGCGTCTGCGTGTCCGCGAGCAGCGCCCGCGCGCTCTGCACGGAGCCGCCCGTCAGGGTGGCGTCACGGCCGGCGTCGGCGACGTTGGCCGACAGCTGCTCGACGATCGCAAGCCAGCGCCGCTCGGCGGGGGTGGCAGGAGAGGCGGTGGGGCCGGTCGCGGCTCGGGCCGCAGGCGCGACGAGGACGGCGAGGATAGCGGCCAGGATGAGAGCTCGGCGGAGGCGCATCGGCCGGATGATAGGCCATCGGCCGTCCGCCACCCCACCACAGCCGCCCCCGCTGCGACACTCGGCGGCCGTGGTTCACCTGCGCATCGTCACTCCGGCCGACCGGGCAGCCCGCGTCGTCGCGCTGCTGCTGGCCAGCCCGGCGACCTCGTCGCTGGCGCACCTGCCCGGGGCTTCGCTACAGCCGCCGGGCGACCTCGTGCTGGCCGACGTTGCCCGCGAGGAGACGAGCGTCCTCGTCGCACAGCTGCGAGCGCTCGGCCTGGAGCAGGACGGCTCGATCACCCTCGACTCCAGCGGGACGGTGCTCGGCGACGGCGCGCGCGACGCGGAGCGCTTCGCCGAGGGGGCCCCGGCGGACGCCGTCCTGTGGGAGGAGCTCGAGTCGCGCACCTCCACCGGGGCACAGCTCTCCTTCACGTACCTCGGCCTGATGGCGCTGGCCACGATGATCGCCGCCGTCGGGATCCTCACCGACTCGATCGTGTTGATCATCGGGGCGATGGTCGTCGGCCCCGAGTTCGGCCCGCTCGCCGGGCTGGCCGTCGCCTTCGTGCAGCGACGCCTCGACCTCGCACGCCGGTCGCTGATCGCCCTCGCGGTCGGCTTCCCCGTCGCCATCCTGCTCGCCGGCGTCGGCGCGCTCGCGCTGCGCGTCTCCGGCATCGGGCCGGCCGACCTGGCCCCGATCAGCCATCCCGAGACGATCTTCATCTCCGATCCCAACCGCTACTCGGCGATCGTCGCCGTGCTGGCGGGCGTCGCGGGCATGCTCGCCCTGACCACCACTCATACGGGCGCCCTGATCGGGGTGCTGATCTCGGTGACGACCATCCCCGCGGCCGGCAATATCGGCGTCGCCGCGGCGTACGGCGACTGGACGGAGTTCCGCGGCGCTCTCGCCCAGCTCGCCATCAACCTCGTGACCATTCTCGTTGCCTGCCTCGCCACGCTGCGCGTGCAGCGCGCCGTGTACGTGCGGCGGCAGGCGCGGGCGCTCCGGCGGCATGGGCCACTACCATTCCGGCCATGACGCGTCTGCGCTTCCCCGTCGCCCTTGCCGCTGTTGCCGCCGCGGCCGCCCTCGTCGGCGGCACCGCCACCGCCACCCCTGCAGCGACCGCCTCGGCGAGGCCGCTGGCGCTCGGTGACACGATCATGGTCAAGGGAACGCAGGTGATCTGCTTTGCCCTGAAGTCGAGCGGCAAGAACGGCATCGCCTGCGTTCTCTTCGACAAGAAGACCCAGCCGATCAAGGGCACCTACGGCGTCGGCATGGCCGTCGACGGCACCACGATCCTCAATCAGATCACAGCCTACGGCAGCCCGAAGATCCTGCTCAGGCGCAAGCCGCAGGCCGCGTTGCGGCGGTCGAAGCAGGTCTACATCGGGGTTCCCGGCGATGTTTTCCTGCTTCCGATCAGCGCGACGCGCAAGCTCGCGTGCGTGATCACCGATGTCAAGCCGGCGCAGGCGATCCCGCTCTACCGGGGCATCAAGATCGCCTGCTGGCGCATCGTCCGCAGCGGCCTGCCACTCCCGAGCTCCGATGCGATCCAGATCTCCGACCGGATGGCCGCCGTCGTCCGCGGCAACGTGAAGGGCGTCTTCGGCACCACCGTGCTCGTGAAGAAGCAGCCGGCCTAGACGCTCCGCTCGGCCAGCACCTCGCGTACCCGGGCGCGCAGCCGCGACGGGCTGAACGGCTTCGCCAGGAACTCGTCGACGCCGACCTCCAGCGCGCGCCGCCGGTCGGCCTCCTGGCCCGCAGCGGTGAGCATCATCACGTGCGGCTGCGGCACCAGCGACGCATCGGCGCGCACCGCGGCGCACACGTCGAAGCCGGTGTGGTAGGGCATCCCCGCGTCCAGCAGCAGCAAGTCGGGCCGCTCGGCGCGCACCAGGTCGAGCGCCTCGCCACCGTCGTGCGCCTCGAGGATCCGGTAGCCGTCCTTGCGGAGGGTGATCACGATGAGCAGGAGGATGTGCGGCTCGTCGTCGGCAACGAGGATGGTCGGAACGCCCACGACCGCCGAGTCTAGAGGTCGAGTCAGAATGACCGTTGAACCTCG
>JANXXF010000309.1 GCA_025350775.1 Actinomycetes bacterium | reverse complement strand
TCGACACCGCCTTCTGCGCCACCACCACGACGTCGCCGTCCTCGAGCCCACCGCGCTCCGCCGCCGCGCCGGCAATCAGCGCGGCGAGGTCGTCACCTTCACGCAGCTCGGGGATGCCACGGAGCGCGAAGGCGCGCAGGTCGTCGTCGGGGGCGGTGCGGCTGGGTCGGTCGCCCGAGCCGCCCGAGGCGCCCGAGGCGCCCGTCCCGGACTCTCCACCCTGCCCGCCCGCGGTGCCGTCGCTCATGCGCGCCTCCCTAGAGGCTTGATGTGGATTAGCGCGGCCGCGACCGCCGCCGCTGGGGGCGCTAATCCACATCAAGCCCCTAATGGACGCCGGTGATCGTGACCCCGGCGTGAGCCTTGTACTTCTTGTTGATATTGATGATCACCGCGGTCAGGCCCTCGAGCGCGCGCGCCGAGGCGAGCGGGCCGGCATCGACGGCGCGGCCATCGACGAGCATGCCGGCGAGCTCGATCGCGAGCGCCTTCGCCTCCGCATCGTCGCCGCAGACGAGAGTGTCCTCGCTGGGGGCGTCGTCACCGCCGAGATTGCGGGCACCGAGTGAGTGGAGACCGGCGACGACGGGTGCCTGCACGACGGCCTGCACGCGCTCGGCCAGCGACAGCGCCTCGGTCGTCGGCTTGACGCCGTCCTTGCCGAAGGAGAGCTCGGCGGCGACGCACAGCAGCGGCGTCGTGCCCAGCGCGGCGGCGAGGTCGCGCGCGGTGTCGAGGGCGGCGGAGGCGTTCACGGCGAGCACAGCGATCTCGCAGTCGCGGGCGGCGTCGGCGTTGGTGCGGCCCACGACGGCGCCGAGCTCGGCAGCGGTCGCGGCGGCCTTCTCCGCATCGCGCGAGCCGACGACCACGTCCACGCCGGCCTCGACCAGCCGTACCGCCAGGGCCCGACCGAAGTCGCCCGTGCCACCGAGAATCCCGACCCTCACTGCCTGCCTCCTGGGTTGCGTGCCTGTGTGACGAGAGAACGGAGCCTAGAGAACGGAGCCGGTCGCGCCGAGCGCGGTCTCGGCCAGGGCGCGCCGCGTCTCCGGGTCGCGCATCAGCGTGCGTGTGACGACGGGCGTGACGCCGAGCGCTGCCACGGCCGGCGCGTCGTCGGCGTCGGCCTCGTCGAGCACGAGCGCGTCGATGAGGCCGGTGTAGCACCGCGCGACATGCGCCGCGGTCGTGCCGCCGGCGAGCCGCCGCAGCATCCGGTCGGCGGGGCCCTTCACGGCCTTGCCGCCGATCAGCGGGCTGACCGCGACGCACGGGACGGTGCGGGCGAGCACTGCGGTGCGGATCTCCTCGACGGCGAGGATCGGCTCGATCGAGACGTACGGGTTGCTCGGCGTGATCAGCAGGAGGTCGGCCGCCTCGATCGCCGCGATCACGCCGGGCGCCGGGCGGGCCTCCGCCGCACCGACGTAGCGGATGCCGTCGACCTCGTCCTCGAAGCGGCGTGCGACAAACCACTGCTGGAACGGGAAGCTGCCCGCGGGCGTGTCGACCCAGGTGCGCAACGTGTCGTCGGTGGCGGGCAGCAGGGTCAGCTCGAGGCCGAAGCCGCGGGCGATGCGCGCCATCACGGCCGACAGCGGCTGGCCGCTGCGCAGCGCCTCGGTGCGGAAGAGATGCAGGCCGATGTCGCGGTCACCGAGCAGGAACCAGGTGTCGCCGCCGAGCTGCGCGACCGTGTCGAGCGCGCGCCAGCTCTCGTCGGCCCGGCCCCAGCCGCGCTCGGCGTCGCCGGCTCCCGACAGGGTGTAGAGCACGGTGTCGATGTCGGGCGAGACGTGCAGCCCGAGCAGCTCGAGGTCGTCGCCGACGTTGCCGACGATGGTGACGTCGGTCTGCGGCAGGACGTCGATCAGGCCGCGCAGGAAGCGGGCGCCGCCGACGCCGCCGGAGAGGACGGTGACCTTCACGCGGCCAGCCTCACGACGGCACCGCTGCCAGGGTCGCGCGCGTCCGCCGGCCGACCCGCCCGCTCAGCAGCTCGAGCTGCTCCATCGTGTCGACGTCGGTGTGGAGGTTCGGCAGGTCGACCGAGATCACCGCCGCGCCGAGAGCAGCGGCATGGGCGCGGAAGCGGGCGGCGCTGCCGGGGCCGTACAGCGGCGCGAAGAGGTCGGGCCGCGAGAGGCCGAGCGCGTTGGTCGTGCCGTCCGAGGCCTCGACGAGGGCCATGCCGCCGGCGGGCACCGCGCACGCGAGCGCCAGCAGGTCGGCAGGCTCGGCACAGGGCAGGTCGGCGTTGACGATCAGCGCGACGCCCTGGCCGAGGGCCGCGAGCGCCGACGAGACCGCCGCGCCCTGGCCGCCGCCAGGGTCGCCCACGGTGCGGGCCCCCATCTCCTCGGCAAGGTCGCGCGCCTGCTGGTCGTTCGTCACGACGACGGTCGGGGCCGAGGCGAGACAGGCCTCCAGGACGTCGCCAAGCATGGCCTGCGCGATCGCTGCCCGGACCTCGTCCGAGACCGCTGCGAGTCGCTGCTTGCCGCCGGGGCCGCGGAACGGAACGACGATCGTCGCCATGGGACGAGAGAGGGTACCTGCCGGGCGGGGAACGGGCAGCGGCCCCTGACCGTGTACTGGCACGATTGCACGAATGTGCTAGAGTGCGCTCATGACGAAGACCCGGGTGACGCTCTCCATCGACGACGACGTGCTCCGCGCTGCCCGTATCTCGGCGGCGCGCAAGGGCAAGCGCGACTCCGAGGTCGTCGAGGACGCACTGCGCGACTACCTCGGCTTCGGCGTAATCGAGCGCATCCAGGAGAAGAGCGAGTTCAAGCACCTGAGCGAGGAAGCGGTCATGGAGATCGTCTACGCCGAGCTCTACGCGAGCCGCGAGGGGCGCTAGGCCCTGCTGCGCGTCGTCGTCGACATCGGAGTGGTCATCTCCGGCCTCCTAAGCCCGGGTCGAACGGCCGCGCAGTGCCTCGCACGGTGGAAGGACGGCGACTTCGACCTGATCGCCTCCCCGGCCTGGCTCGCCGAGCTTGACGACGTCGTCAAGCGGCCGAAGTTCGCCGCGACGATCGACCCCGAGGACGTCTCGCGGCTGCGCAGCCTGGTCGTCCACGAGGCCGACCTCTTCGACGACCCGCCGCCGCAACCCGGCCTCACGCCCGATCCAAAGGACGACTACCTCGTCGCGCTCGCCCGCGCCGCCCGCTGCGACGTGCTCGTCGCCGGTGACGCGCACCTGCAACAGCTCGCCGAGCCGCGCCCTCCCGTGCTGACGCCACGCGCGTTCCTGGCGCTGCTGGATGCGTCGGGACAGCGGGCGCGGTAGGCGCCCCGCCGGGTGCTAGAAGCGGCCGCGTTGCACGGAGCCCGGCCCCGTGGTGACCCACTCGTGCAGCTCGAACCAGTGGCTCTGGCGCAGCGCGTCGGCGACGCGCGAGTCTGTGTGCTCGGCGTTGAAGACGTTGTGCTCGAGGTCGCAGCAGATCTCCAGCTGGTCGAGCGGGCAGGCCGGCATCGCGGCCAGCGCGTCGCCCGGCAACTTCGCCTCGTCGACGGTGTAGTGCTTGAACTGGAGGTCGGGAGCGATCTCCATCAGGGTGGGCCAGTCGTCACAGGTGCGAACGGTCATCAGTGGGAGTTTCCCCCGCCGGCGGCGATCTCCTGCATCGACCATTGGCCTTCCAGGCGGAGGGCGCCCTTGCCGTCGCTTGCCGGGTGGACGACGAACTCGGCCGCGTCGTCGAGCAGGTGGTACCAGGAGCCGCCCTCGCCCGCGGCCAGGCCGAAGCGCAGGCGAAAGACGCCGTCCGCCACGGGGATGCGGTCGACTCGCAGGCGCAGTAGCCGCTCGCCAGGCTCCTCGCGCCAGCCGAGTCTCGCCGTGTCCTCGCCCCCGGCCGCGAGCAGCAGGCCGCTCTCGTCGTGCAGCTCGTACGAGAGCCAGGGCGCCGCGAGCGCCTGCGCCGCCTCGACCGTCACCTCGACCAGTGCGGGCTCCCCGGCCAGGAACGCCTGGCGCGCCTCGCCCTCCTGCCCGAGCACGCGCACCGAGCGGATGTGCGCCTCGCCCGAGCCCCACTCGCGCAGGCCGGCGGCGGCCTCCTCGGGGTTGCGCTCGGCCGCGAGCTGGCGGTGGTAGACCTGGAGCGCCTGCTGCGCCGGCCCGTCGACGACGACCTCGCCCTGGCGCAGCAGCACGGCGCGCTCGCAGAGGCGCTCGACGGCGGCCGCATCGTGCGAGACGAAGACGATGGTGCCGCCGCGCTGCTTGAACTCGGCGACTTTGCGGAAGCACTTGCGTTGGAACTCCTCGTCGCCGACAGCGAACACCTCGTCCAGCAGCAGGACGTCGGCCTCGATGTGCGCGGCCACGGCGAAGCCGAGGCGCATCACCATCCCCGACGAGTAGGTGCGGACGGGCAGGTCGATGAAGCGCTCGAGCTCGGCGAAGGCGACGATCTCGTCCATCGCCTGGTCGATCGTGCGGCGCGCGAGACCGTGGATCGAGCCGTTGAGGTAGACGTTCTCGCGGCCGGTGAACTCCGGGTGGAAGCCGGCGCCGAGCTCGAGCAGCGAGCCGACGCGACCGCCCACCTCGACGTGGCCCGTCGTCGGCTTGATGATCCCGGAGACGATCCGCAGGAGGGTCGACTTGCCGGAGCCGTTG
>JANXXF010000295.1 GCA_025350775.1 Actinomycetes bacterium | reverse complement strand
GTCCTGCGCTGCTGGGCCGACCGCTGCCGCACCTGCCAACAGCTAGTCGACCTCGACCAGCTCCCACTCCACCACCGACGTGAGTAACAAAGCACTACTAGAGGCTTGATGTGAATTAGCGCCCCCAGCGGGGCTATCCCGGGCCAAGCCAGGGCGTCACGGCGCCCGCAGGCCAGGCCCGGGGCCTGGGCGAGGAACGACGAGGCGGCATGGCGCCGCGCCCGGGGCGGCAACCGGGGCCGCGGCTAATTCACAGCAAGCCTCTAGGCCAGGCGCAGCGCGGCGACGTCGCCGGCGTGGCCTGGCTGATAGCACTGGCGGCAGCGGGCCTCGTACGCGTCGAGCGCGCCGATCTGCACCGTCTCGCCGCTGAACGGAGCCGGACGCCCATTGACGAGACGCTGGGTGTAGACCGCCTCGCCGCCGCAGCTGTGGCAGACGGCCTGGAGCTTCGTCACGCTCTCGGCACGGGCCAGCAGTAGCGGCAGCGGGCCAAAAGGGAGGCGCCGGAAGTCGGTGTCGAGGCCGGCACAGACGACGCGGACGCCGTTGTCGGCAAGGTGCACCGCGACCTCGACGACGCCCTCGTCGAAGAACTGCACCTCGTCGATGCCGATGGCGTCGTGGCCGGCGGCGAGCCGGGCGATGTCGGCCGACGAGGCGACGGGCGTGGCGGGCATGCGGACGCCGGCATGGCTGACGATGTCGGTGGCGTCGTAGCGGTCGTCGAGCTGCGGCTTGAAGATGCGGACGCGCTGGCGGGCGATCTTCGCGCGGGTGAGACGGCGGATCAGCTCCTCGCTCTTGCCGCTGAACATCGGCCCGCAGACCACCTCGAGGCGGCCGCTGTGCAGGTGCGTCATCACGGCGTGGACAGTAGCCGGGGCGACGGACGGGAGTGTGTGCCGCCGGGGCGCTGCCGTCACCGCTCCCGTCTACGCTCGCGCCATGGACTTCTCGGACTACCAGCAGCGCTCGCGCGCGACGGCGGTGTACCCCGGTCTGGGCGAGAGCCTCGCGTACCCGGCGCTCGGCCTCTGCGGCGAGGCCGGCGAGGTGGCGGAGCTCGTCAAGAAGGCGCTGCGCGACGAGGGCGGGGCGCTGTCGGCCGAGCGGCGCGACCTGCTGCGGCACGAGCTCGGCGACGTCCTCTGGTACCTCGCGCAGCTCTCGACCGAGGCCGGGCTCGACCTCGGCGAGATCGCTGCCGTGAACCTCGAGAAGCTCGCCTCGCGCGCCGCCCGCGGCACGCTGCACGGCGCCGGCGACGACCGCTAGCTCGCCAGGCCGCGCTGCGGGCACGCCGCTCGTACTTCCGGCGCGTCGCGCCCGGCCCGACGCGAAGTCGGTGGTCATGCCCGGCGGCACCTACGTCGTCGACGACTATCCCAGGGAGATCGCCGACCAGATCCGGGAGTTCCTGGCGGAGCCGGAGGCGTAGCCGAGCCGGGCGACGCGGCGCCCGCTCGCCAGCAGCCACACTGTGCAGCGTGCACGGGCGCCTGACCGCTCTCCAGGAGCTGCTGCGAACGCCGATCGGCCGCCGGCTCGTCTGGACGATCGCCGTCGAGGCGATCGTGGGCGTCGGGATCCTCGGCGCCGGCGTGATGCTCTCGCACAAGCTCGGCACGCACGACCGCGGCGTCGCCGCCGCCCTCCTGCTGTGGCCGCAGCTCCTCGCCTCGATCGGCGTGCTGGGGCTCGACCTCGCCGCCACGCACTTCAGCGCCGACCCGTCCCACCGCCGCGACACGCCCGCCAGCGCCCTCGCCGCCAGCCTGCCGCTCGGGCTCGCAGCGGGCGTCCTCTATGCCGCCCTCATCCCGGTCATCTTCCGCGGCGACCACCTCGGCGTCTTCCCGCTGCTGATGGTGGTGCTCGCGCCCGTCAACGTGGCGATCATGATCGGCTCCGGCGCCCTCCAGGGCCGGCTCGACTTCCGCGCGTTCAACCTCGCCCGCGGCGGCATGGCACCGCTCTACGCGATCCTGCTCGCCGTCTTCGCCTTCTCCCACCACCTGACGGCGAAGACGGCGGCGGTCGCCTACCTGCTCGCCACCGCCTACCTGCTTGCCGTCACCGGCTGGCTCGTCGCTCGCAACGGTGGCCTCGGCCACGTCAACCGGGCGCTCGTGCGCACCATGCTCCGCTACGGCGTCGTCGCCCACCCCGGGCGCCTCTCCGCCCAGCACCTCGGCATCGACCAGGTGATCGTCGGCATCGCCCTCTCCAAGGACGACCTCGGCATCTTCGCCACGGCCGTCGTCCTGCTGTCGGCGCCGCGCCTGCTGACCACCGGCGCCGGCCTCGTCCTCTTCCCCACCGCCTCCAGCGAGCACCACGCCGGCCGCCCGCCCCTGCTGCGCAGCCCGATGGTCGCCTCGCTCGCGCTCAACGCCATGGTCGCGATCGCCATCGCCGCCGCCGCCGGCCCGCTCGTCCACACCCTGTTCAGCGCCAAATACGCGGGCGCCGTCACGGTGCTGCGGATCCTGCTGATCGGCGAGGTGGTGCGCGCCGGGACGCAGCTGCTGGCGGAGGTGCTGCGCGGGTCGGGGCGGCACGGGCTGCCCAGCGTCGTGCAGGCGTTCGACTGGGTCGCCTTCATCGCGCTCGTCACGGCGGGGTCGGCGATCGGCGGGCTGCACGGGGCGGCCGTCGGAGTCGTGCTCGTCAACTTCCTGACGGCGGCGGCGCTCTTCGGGCTGGCCGCGCGGGCGGGGGTGCTGCGGGGGATCCTCGGGCGAGCTCCGTCTCGGCCGTCCTGCTCATGAGCGTCAGTGTAGCCGGAGTTGGCGTTTACGGCTGTTTTTCGCCAACCGTCGGGGCTCGCCCGAGGATCCCCCGCAGCACCCCCGCCCGCGCGGCCAGCCCGAAGAGCGCCGCCGCCGTCAGGAAGTTGACGAGCACGACTCCGACGGCCGCCCCGTGCAGCCCGCCGATCG
>JANXXF010000293.1 GCA_025350775.1 Actinomycetes bacterium | reverse complement strand
CTGTTCGACCTGGGCGCCGATCTCTGCGTGCCGTTCACTCCCGAGAACGACGGGCGCCTGCGCGTCACCCAGGAGCAGATCGACGGGCTGGAGGCGCTCTGCGACGCCTTCAACGAGTCGCTGCCGGAGTTGAAGAGCTTCGTGCTCCCCGGAGGCAGCGAGGCCGCTGCCCGGCTGCACGTCGCACGCACGGTCTGCCGTCGCGCCGAGCGCGAGGCGATCGCGGCCGGCGCCGGGCACCCGCTGCACCCGCTCGCGATCGTCTACCTCAACCGGCTCTCCGACCTGCTCTTCATTCTCGCCCGCGACGCGAACGTCGGCGGGGACGAGCTGCTCTGGAAGCCTGGTGGCTCGCGCTAGGCCGAGCTACTTCGTGCGCGGGCGCTGCTTGCTCGTGCTCACCGCAGCGGTCAGACGCGTGCCGGGCGTCGTCGTTGGAAGGAGGTCGGTGACGACCGAGGAGAGGATCTCCACGGAGACGGGCTTCGTCAGCACGATCGTGGCACCCTCGCGCCGCGCCCGATCGACCTGGGCGGGAGTGGAGGCGAGCGTGACGATGCGGAGATCGGGGTACACGGCGCGCAGGTTGCGGATGAGGTGGATGCTGTCGATGCCCCTGGTGTCGAGGTCGACCACGACCACCTGGACGTTGGCGGCCCTTGTGCCGCTGATGTCGTAGACGTCGGGGCCTCTGGGGACGCTCTGGACGTTTGCCTTCGCGGGCAGGCTCAGCGCGCTGCCGAGCTTGACGGCGGGGCCGTTCACGAGGATGACGTCCACGGCCTTGCCGACCGGTGTCGGTGTTGGTGCGAAGTTGACGATGGTCGTGCGCGCGATCACCTTTGCGGCCGGGGCGCCCGCCGGCCGCGCCGCGACCGTGAACGTGTAGGTGCCGGCCCGCCGTCCGGCCGCCGGCAGCGCCACGCTGACGATGGTCGCGCCGGCCTGCAGCGAGCGTGTCCAGCTGGCGATCGCGGTGCCCGTGGCCGAGCGCATCGTGATCGTCGCCTTTGCAGGCACCGAGACGACGACGCGCAGGGCCACCGACTTGCGCTGTCGCAGTGCGACCCGCTTGGCGCCGGCAACCTTGAGCGCGAGCGGTGCGCGGGCTGCAGTGCTCGTGGTGCCCGTGATGCCCGCCCCGTTCGACAGGGCCAGCGCGACCGTGCCGCCGACCACGACGACTGCCGGGTAGGCCGGGGTGGTGCGGACGATCGTGCCGGTGGGGGCGTTGCTCGCGACCTGCGTGGTCGCGCCGATCGACAGGCCCGAGCGGATCAGGACGCCACGCGCTGCCGCCGGGGTCAGCCCGGAAACATCGGGTAGCAGTGTCACGGCGTTGCTCGACTCGCCGAGGTTGGCGCGACTGTCGTCAGCCCGCACCTGGAACACGCGAATGTCGCCGGGGGTGTACGGCCCGAGCTTGCCCTCAAAGGTGACGCCGCCGAAGGTCTGGATGCGCGCGCCATTGATGAAGAGGTGGTAGTGGGCGATCGCGCCGCTGTTGTCGCTGGCCGGATCCCAGCGGAGCGTCAGGCCGTCCGCCGCGATCGCACCGGAGAGGCTGCGCGGGGCGGAGGGTGGCTGCGTGTCGCGCTGCACGGCGAAGATCGTGAGGTGCGTCGTCAGGATGTGCAACTTGCCTGTAGCGGCGTCGAACCAATAGCCGTCGACGGCGCCGACGGGAAGCGTCCGGCCGGGGAGCAGCGGGATGTCGGTGTACGTGAGGCCACCGTCTGACGAGCGGCTCGGAACCGAGTCGACGCTGGTCGCGTCGAAGATCAGCTCGAGCGGCGTCGCCCACGGGAAGCTCGTGACGCGAGTGCCATCACCGAGGGTCACCGCGGTCACCTCAATGGCGCTCGTGGTGATCGACGACCGGAGCCCGAAGACGACCGGCGGCCGCAGGGCGCCCGGCGGCAGGCCGCTGATCAGGGGCCGGGTGGTCACGATCGCCGGCACGCTGAACGTCCCGGCCTGCCAGTTGACGGTGGCTGTCCCGTCGGACGATGCAAGCTGGCCGGTGGGGTCGCTCGGGTCGACGGTGATCGAGGTTGCCGGCTGGGTGGTGCTGCCGGGCGGTGCTGCGACCGTGAAGTGCGAAACGACGGTCGTCGACGGGTTGGTGCCGTCGCTCAGCGTCGCCCTGAACTCGTACTCGCCTGTCACCGTCGTGCCGTAGGTCGCCGTTGCGGTCGTACCCACCGGTGCGGTGAACACCGGCGCAGCCGGGGCCCCTGTCGGCGCGGTGAGCGAGATGCCGCTCCAGGTGACGGCCCGGTCGGCGGTGAAGGTGATCGTGCCGGCAGTCAGGCCGGTGTGGGCCAGCAGTGCGCCGTCGGCCGGGGTGGAGGAGGCCAGCGAGGGCAGCGTCAGCCCGAAGGTCGAGCTGTTGCCGACACCCTGGCCGTTGAGCGAGGCAAGACTGAAGCCGAGAAGATCCTTGAGCGGCGCAGCCGGGAGCACGGGTGGCGCGTAGCTGACCGTGACTGTCTCGCCGCCGACGACCGGCGTGGCGAGTGCGAGGTAGACGGTGTCGAAGCCGAAGGTGACGCCGGTCACCGTGCGTGCGGCGCCGTTGACGAGGACGGTGAACGCGCTGGTGGGCGGCGTCGAGCCGGTGTCGATCTGCCCGTTGTACTGGAGGGTGAGCGGAGTGCCGACTGAGCCGATCGAGGCCGTGAGCAGCGCCTTGGGGGCGTTGGCGACGGTGACAGCGATGGGGGCGCTGACGGGCGCGCTGTTGCCGGCCAGGTCGCTGGCGACCGACTGCAGGAAGTAGCCGCCGTTGGGGACGCTGTTGGCGGGGCCGGTCGCCCAGCTCACCGAGAACGGGATGCTCGGGTCGACCGCGCCGATGTTCGTAAAGGCGCCGGGGCTGCCGCCGACGTTCGCTGCGAACTGGAACTGGACGCCCTGCATGCCGACGCCGCCCGCGTCCGTCGCCGTGGCGGTCAGCGCGACGGTGCCGGTGATCGAGGTCGCCGGCGCGAACGTGCCGCTCGGCGCGACGGTGTCGACCGTCCACCTGGGGTAGGTCACCGTGTTGCTCGGGTTGCTGGCCGCGTCCAAGGCGCGCACCTGCAAGGTGTGGGTGCCGCTGGCCAGGGGAGTGAACGTCACCGGGTTGGTGCAGGTCGAGAAGCCGGCGCCGTCGAGGTTGCACTGGAACGTGACGGCCTCGCTCGTCGTGAAGGCGAAGGCGGCACTGGCCGAGTTCGTCGGCGTGGACGGGCCGCTGGCGACCGAGATCACGGGCGCGTTGTTGTCGACGGCGACGTTCTGGCCGGCCGACCTGGCCGAGTTGCCGGCCGCGTCGAACACGCGCGAGAACACGGTGTACAGGCCGTCGGCGGGCTGGGTGGCAAACGTCACCGGGTAGCCGCCGGCCGAGGTGCTGCTCGAGCCGATCAGCGTCGCCGGGCAGCTCAACGGGTCAGCGCCGCCGCCGGAGCAGTAGAAGTAGGAGAGCGAGCCGACGCCGGAGACCGTGTCGGTGCCGCCGCCGCTGAGGAACCGGCTCGCCGAAGACGTGGTGATCGTGGTCGGCGAGATCGTCGCCAGCGTGGCGACGCTCGGCGCTGTCGTGTCGATGCGGATCACCGCGGCGCCCGTCTTGATCGTCTCCGGGTTGCCGACGTTGTCGACCGAGAAGTACTTGATCGTGTAGCTGCCCTGGGCGCTCAGCACGATCGACGTGCCTGTGGTCGAGCTCGTCGTCGGCGCCGAGCCGTCGGTCGTGTAGTACGTCTGGGTAACGCCGGAGCCGCCGGCGTCCGACGGGCTGAGCGTCACGGTAGCGCCGGTGCTGCGCCAGGCGTTCGTGATCGTGGCGGTGTTGTCCGTGGTCACCGGCGCCGCGGAGTCGGCGCTGATCGTGAAGTTGCCGTCGCTCGAGGTCGTGCCGTTATTGCTCGTCGCCGCCGCGGACTGTGGTGCTCCCGGGAGTGTGGTGCCGGCGGCCGCTGCGAACGTGTAGGTGCGGCTCGGGTCGCTGCCGATGGTCGTCCAGTTCGTGCCCAGGCTCGCCGGGAAGGCGTAGCTCGCGATGCCGGACGAGGCGGACGAGCTGGCTGTCACCTGCACCGAGCCGGACGCCGTCGCGGCCGGGTTGACGAAGACAGTGGAGCCGCTGCCCGGCCAGAAGGCGTTGCCGGTCGTCGAGAAGGCGAACGTCGGGGCTGGCGGCGTGCCGGTGTCGATCTTCACGACCGCGCTCGTCACGGCGGCGCAGTTGTCCACGTTGTCGGTGCCGGTCAGCGTGTACTGGTAGCAGTTGCCGCTCGCCGTTCCCGAGCTGTCGGTCGTGGCCGGCAGCGGGATCGTGACGGAGCCGGCGAAGCCACCGCAGGTGCCGTTGGTCAGCGTCGCCAGCTTGCGGGTGAGGACGTCGCCGCCCACCGTCTTGATGCCGGAGCCGGCACCGTCAGCGAAGCTCGTCACGCCGAGCGGGATCGTCAGCGAGTTCAGCACCGTCGTCGAGCCGGAGCCGTTGGCGACGACGGCACCGCCAGTGGGCGCCGAGCTGTCGGCTCTGACGATGACAGCCGTCGTGGTCGAGCTCGGGCCCGGGTTGAGCGTGGCCGTGATCGTCGCCGGCCCTGTGAACCCGCCGCTGACCGAGTAGGTCGGCTGCGGCGGCGGCGACTCGTAGAAGCCGCCGTTGAGCGTGCCCGCGGCGCTGCCGGCAGTGTAGGTGCCGGCGATCGTCAGCCCGGCGGTCGTGCCGGTCGCGGTCTCGGGGAAGTTGACGCCGGCGAGGATGTCCTGCTCGTGCTTCAGCGAGAAGCTGGCGACGCCCTTCACAAACACGCCGGCGCCCGCGCTGGACTGGTAGGCGGCACCCGTCGGCCCGAATGTCACGAGTCCGGTCTGGTTGAGCTTGTAGGTGGTGGCCAGGTCGGTTGAAGTTGCGTTGCCGACGTTGTCGGTCTCGACGAGGCGGTACCTGTAGCAGCCGCTGCCGCTGCCACTGTGCGTGCCGCCGACCAGGAGGTCGTCGGTGACGGTCGTCCCCGAGCTGCCCGTCGTGACCGTCACCGCGAAGCTGCCGGGGAACGTGCCGCAGGTCGTGCCGGAGCTGTAGGCGACGTAGTCACGGACGAGCGACCAGCCTCCGTAGCCGGCGCCGCCGTCCGAGCCGATCGTGACGGCGAGGCCGGGGTTCGGCAGGGCGGTCGCGGCGCCACCGTACGACGGGGAGTAGGCCGGCGAGCCGGCGATCGGCACGGTCGTGTCGGGCGTCAGCGTGAAGTTCGCGGTGGCGGCGCTGCCTGCGTTGTTGGTGGCCGTCACCGGCTGTAAGCCGGATGCCGCCGAGACGGCGTTCAGCGTGTAGGTGCGCGTGGAGCCGGAGGTCGTGCCGGCGCCGGCGATCGACCAGTTGGCGTCGAAGGCGGGCGGGAAGCTGATGCTGGCGATGCCCGAGTCGGCATCGGTCGCGGTACCGGTCACCACGAACGAGCCGCCCGTCGTGGCCGGGTTGTAGAAGGCCGTCGAGCCGCCGACGAAGGTCTTGTTGGCGGTGCCGCCCGAGAGCGCCGCGGTCGTCGAGGTCGGCGCCGACGTGTCGACCTTGACGATCGTCGAGATCGAGGTGGCGTTGCCGACGGCGTCGGTGCCGGTCAGTGTGTAGCGGTAGCAGCCCGTGGTGAGGCCGGCCTGGGCATCCGTGCCGGTCACGGTGCTGGCCGAGCCGAAGGTGCCGGTGCAGCTATCGCCCGCGAGCGTGGCCGACTCGCGCACGAGCGTGCTGGAGGCGAGACCCGACTCGCTCGCCGTCTGCGTCTCGGCGTATTCCGTGCGGCCGGTGATCGCAAAGCTGCCGTCGGCGTCGTAGGTGGTGCTCGGCGAGGCCGCTGCCACTCCGCCGTTCACGGCGACCGCGCCGCCGGTCGGGGCCGCCGCGTCGGCGACGACGTTGAAGGTCGCGCCGGCCGAGTCCAGGCCCGCGTTGTTTTGCGCCTTCACCGTCTGCGCGGTCGCGCTCACCGAGGTCGCGCCGATGATGTTGTAGCTCCGCGCGTTGCCGGTGCCCGACACCGACCAGTTGGCGTCGAACGCGCCCGGGAAGCTGTAGGCCGAGCTGTTGAGGCCGGACTCGAGGTCGACAGCCGGCCCGGTGTCGG
>JANXXF010000262.1 GCA_025350775.1 Actinomycetes bacterium | reverse complement strand
CGGCGCGGCGCAGCAGGTCGATGTCGATCTCGACGGTGTAGACCTTCTGCATGCAACCCATGAAGGTGTGCCCGTGGTCTTCGTAGGCGTAGACGAACGGGCAGCTGCGCTCGAGACAGGCCGCGGGGTACACGACCTTGTCGCAGTGGACGTGGCAGCGGCGGCACTCGACCTCGTCCTGGGGGCGCAACGGCAGCGCTCGCGTACGGCGAGCGGCCGCGCGGCTCTGCGGAGGGCTGCCGTCGGTCGCGCGCCCGGAGGTGGGAGGCTGCTGCATACACCAATTGTGGGGCCACTCGGGGTGGCTGCGCAACCTTGCGGAGCAGCGTGTTTCGCGCTATACGCGCCGCGTGGCGTCGCTCAGACAGGCGTACGCCGATTTTGACTCCAGTCGGCGCATGCGGCCGGCACCTCGACCGGTAGCGTAACGCTCGCATGACGAAGCGGATCCTCACGGCAGGCCTCGTCCTGTCCCCCGTTGTCATCGCCCTTCACTTCGGCACCGATCTGTCCGACACGGTGCAGTTTATGCTGGCCGCCCTGGCGCTGATCCCGCTGGCCTGGCTGATCGGCGAGTCGACCGAGCGCGCTGCCCAACACACGGGTCCTGGCGTCGGAGGCTTCCTCAACGCGAGTTTCGGCAATGCGCCCGAGCTGATCATCGCGCTGCTCGCCGTCCACGACGGGCTGACCGACGTCGTGCGTGGCTCGCTCGTCGGCTCGGTCATCGGCAACCTGCTGCTCGTCCTCGGCTTCTCGCTGTTCTTCGGCGGGAAGGGCGAGCTCGACCGGACGTCATCGCTCGTGTCACTGTTGATCGTCGGCCTCGCGACCGCGCTATTTCTGATCCCGGCGATACCGAGCTGGAGCGGTGACCCCGACCGGCACTCGCTCGCGGTCCTCTCCCTGCCGGTGGCGATCGCTCTGTTCGCGATCTACCTCGTCGTCACCTGGCTCGCGCTCAAGCGCCACCGGGGCCGGCACACCTCGGACGAGCCCGCCGAGATGGCCTGGTGGTCGCTGCGCAGATCGCTGCTCGTGCTCGGCGGCGCCACCGTCGTCACGGCCCTGGTCGCGGAAGTGCTGGTCAAGTCGGTCGAGACCTTCGCCCACAAGGCGCACCTCTCCGAGTTCTTCGTCGCGATCGTGATCATCGCGATCGTCGGCAACGCGGCCGAGCACGGCGGCGCCGTCGTCGTCGCGGCGCGCGGCAAGATCAAGCTGGCCGCCGAGATCGCGCTGTCGTCGAGCGCCCAGGTCGCGGTCTTCCTGATTCCGGCGGTCGCGCTGCTGTCGTGGGCGATCGATCCGTTCGCGCTGTCGTTCCGGCCGGTCGAGCTGGCGGCGCTGGGCGGGGCGACGCTGTTCACAGCGGTGACGATCCACCCGGGCCGGTCGAGCCGCCTGCGCGGCGTGCTGCTGGTCGGCGCCTTCGTCGTGCTCGCCGTCATCTTTTTCGTCGTCGGCAACCGCTAGCGCAGCCGGCGCACTGGCGTCAGCGCGCCCCCGGGACCGCGGTCAGGAGCCGCCGAGCCGCGCGATCGGGGCCAGGCGGGGCCAGAGCGCGGCCCTTGTCGTGGCAGCGTCGTAGAGGCTCGCGCCGACGACCTCCTGCTGCAGCGCGCCGCGCACAAAGCCCGTGACGTCCGCCGCCGTCAGCCCGCCGGCAAGGCCGCCGACGACGTGCACCGGGACTGCCGCGTTGCCCGCCAGCGCTCGCACGAGCGCGACATTCGCGACCGTGTAGGCAAAGGCGCCGTCGGCCCCGATCGAGCGGTAGCTCGAGTACGCCAGCGGGACGAACACGTCCATGCTGGCAGCGAGCCGCTCCCACGGGAAGCCCGGCCAGTAGCTGGGCCTGAGCAGCATGCCCAGCGGCGACGGGACGATCGCGCCGAGCGCGTACGGGCCCGGCGCAGCAGCTCGCACCCGCGCGACGAGAGCGAGCAGCCGGCCGGTGCGCACGCTTGCGCTGCGCACGGTCGGGTCCTCGATGTCGAGGGCGAAGCTGTCGAACGCGCCGCCCGCGGCGCTACGGAAGCGGATCGCAGTAAGGGAGCGGCGCGCGTCGAGCGCAGCATTCTGGAAACCGGGCAGGTACCAGGCGACCACGCGCAGCCCGGCCGCGTGGGCGGTGTCGATGAAGGCGCCGGTGATGTCGGGCGTCTGCAGGTCATAGGCGCGCGACCAGCTCGAGGTCTCGAGGAAGACAGTCGAGACGCCGCGCTGGACGAGTGAGGCGACGGTCGCCGAGGCGTTGCGGCGGAGATCGGTGTCGAATACGTCCAGCCAGGCGCCGAGGCCCTCGTACGCGGTGGTGTCGACGTAGGCGCGGACCGCGGCCGAGGCGGCGGGCCTGGCCGGGGCGGCGGGCCCAGCCGGGGCGGCAGGCCTGGTTCTTGCCGCGCCCGTCGGGGCTGCGGCCAGGACGGCGGCGACGAGGCAGGCGGCGACGGTGGCGACGATGCCCGCGAGGGCGCCGGCCCCGCCCGCACGCAGGCGCCCGACCCGCTGCAGGCGGCTACGCGCCATCGCCGCCCTCCACGACGAACGACTGCGGCTGCCGTGTCACCGCGTAGGTGGCCCAGGTCATGCTCTCCACGGCTCCCGACGGGGCGCGGTGCAGCCGCAGCAGCTCGCCGCGCTCCCGGCCCGCGCTCACGCGGTAGAGGTCGTCGCCCTCCTGCGCGAAGCGCGACACGAACCGGCCGCGCGCCGCACCCACCGGCTGCGCTTCCAGCGCATCGTCGCGCCAGCGGAACGTGAGCTCCGCGCCCTCCGACCACCAGCTGCCCAGCACCGAGCGCAGCGCGTCCGGCGCAGTCGTCCCCGGGCGCCACTCGTCGGGCCCACCGAGCGCCTCGGCGGCCTGCTCGGCCAGGTCGAGCGCGAGCGCCTGCGTGTCGAACCCCGACGTCGTATTCACGAGCACGACGGCGCCGACGCGATCCTTCGGCGCGTAGACGACCTCCGCCAGGAACCCGGGCATCGCGCCGCCGTGGCCGACATAGATGCGCTCGCCGCGGCGATAGAGGATGACGCCGAGGCCGACGCCACGCAGCCAGGCAACCTCGTCGGAGATCGTCTGCGGCACGCGCAGCTCCTCGGCGGTGGCGGGCGCGAGCACGGCCGGGTCGGGGTCGGCCAGGAAGGCGCCCCAGGCGCAGAGGTCGGCTGCGGTGCTCCAGAGCTGGGCGGCGGCGGCCGTGGCGGCCAGGCGGACGTGCGGCTCGCGGTCGATGGCGTCCTCCCACGGGCGCACATAGAGGCCCTGCGCGTGCGGCCCGGTGGGGTCGACGACGTGCGCGCGAGCCCGAGCGGCTCGAGCAGGCGCTCGCGGACGACCGCCTCGTAGGGCGCCCCCGCGCGGCGCGCGACGACCTGCCCGAGCAATGCGAAGGCGAGGTTGGAGTAGTGGAAGCGCTGGCCGGGCGGCAGCGCCTGCTTGGCCTCGGGCAGTCGGGCGAGCAGCTCCTGCTCGTCGTGATCGACGAGCGACTGCCAGATCGCGCCGGGAGGCTCGCGCTGGAGCCCCGAGAGGTGCGCGAGCAGGCGCCGGATGGTCGGGCCGCGATGCGCCGGGACATCGAGGTGCTGCTCGAGCCGGTCGTCGAGGTCGAGGGCGCCCTGGTCGCGGAGCTGCAGGATCGCGACCGCCGTGAAGGTCTTGGTGATCGAGCCGATGCGGTAGGCGTGGTCGATGGTGGCGGGCGTCGGCTCGGTGCCGCCCGACGTCTCGCCATCCGCGGCGGCCGGTGCCGCGATCCCCACCGCGGTGCTCCACACCACGTCGCCCCCGTGCACGACCGCGGCGACCACGCTCGGCGAGCGCCGCTCCGCCTGCGCGACGCGGACGAGCCGCTCGAACGCGGCGGCCGGTACCTGACCGGCGCCTGCGCCGCCGCCCCGGTCCGCGCCGCTGTGCCCGCCTGTCCCGCCCTCAGGCACGTCGGCCCAGCGCCTCCGGCATCAGCTCGGCGGCCCGGTCGATGTCGTCGTCCGAGATGTCGAGGTGAGTCACGGCGCGCAGCACCGTCGGCCGGATCGTCCCCGTCAGCCCGACGCCGGCAGCCGCCAGCCGACGGATCGCTTCGGCCCCGGTGAGGCCGAGCGGGCCGACGTCGACCTGCACGAAGTTCGTCTCCGAGCGCGCCGGATCGACGGCCAGGCCCGCCGCCGCGAGCGCCTCGGCCAGCCGCCGCGCGCGGGCGTGATCGTCGGCCAGCCGCGTGACGTTGTGGTCGAGCGCGTACAGCCCGGCCGCCGCGACGATGCCTGACTGGCGCAGCGCCCCGCCGAACAGGTGCATCAGTCGTCTCGCCTCGACCATCAGCTCCGCCGACCCCGCAAGCAGCGCACCCATGGGGCAGCCGAGCCCCTTCGACAGGCAGAGCGTGACGGTGTCGAACGGCCCGCCCAGGTCGGCCGCCGGCACGCCGAGCGCAACCGCCGCGTTGAGCAGGCGCGAGCCGTCGAGGTGCAGCGCCAGCC
>JANXXF010000232.1 GCA_025350775.1 Actinomycetes bacterium | reverse complement strand
TCGGCGGCATCCGCGACATGACGGGCGGTTTCCACGCGGCGCTGTGGGTGCTGGTCGGGCTCGCGGTGGTCAACCCGCTCGTCTGCTCGACGCTCTCGCGCGAGCGGCTGCGGCGCGGCGTGCGGGGTGCCCCGGCGACGTGAGCGCCTGCGTGGGTGCTCGTTCCAACCGAAGGGGACGATACTGAACGGTATGACATAGATCACGCCAATCAGAAGCGTTCTCAAAAGCATGTATAAAAACAAACCGACTGGTACGATGAGCGGATGCCTGTGAGCGCACCCGATGCGAACCCGTTCCGCTACGGCGACCTCGCCCTCGACGACGCCTTCACCGACCGGGCCGACGAGCTGCGCGAGCTCAAGTCCGACATCCTCAGCGGGCAGAACGTCGTCATCTTCGCCCCCCGCCGCTACGGCAAGTCGTCACTCGTCTGGAAGGCGACGCAGGAGCTGATCGCCGCCGACCAGGTGCTGGTGGCACAGGTCGACCTGATGGCGACCCCCTCCAAGGAGAAGCTCGCCGAGAAGCTCGCGCGCTCGATCTACGAGGACATCGCTACGCCCGTCTTCCGCGTCAGGGAGAGGGCGGTGGCCGTCTTCCGCGGTCTCCGCATCGCCCCCAGGATCACGCTCGACCCCGACGACGGCTCGCTCAGCTTCGGCTTCGAGGCCTCCTCCCGGCGCGAGGACATCGACGCCACTCTCGAACGGCTGCTCGAGCTGCCCGCCCAGCTCGCCGCGGGCAGGAAGCGGGTCGCGCTCGTCTTCGACGAGTTCCAGGAGATCCTCGCCATCGACCCGGGGTTGACGCCGCTGATGCGCTCGATCTTCCAGTCCCAGGCGGAGGTCGCGCACGTCTACCTGGGCAGCAAGCGGAGCATGATGGAGAGGATCTTCAGCGACGCGAACGAGCCGTTCTGGCGCAGCGCCAAGCGCACCGAGCTCGGCCTGATCGACCCGCCGCTCTTCGCGCCGTTCATCGCCGGGCGTTTCCGGGTGACGGGCCGCGCCATCGACGCGGAGGCGCTCGCTGCCGTGCTCGTCATCACCCAGGGCCACCCCTACGGCACGCAGGAGCTCTGCTACTACCTGTGGCAGGAGGTCGCCGCCGGCGGGACGGCGGGCCTCGACGACCTCGACCGCGCGGTAACGCGCGTCCTGCGCTCCGAGAACGCGCACTTCTCGCGGATCTGGGAGAAGTCGGCCTCGGGTCACCGCCTCGTGCTGCAGGCGCTGGCCGCCGCGCCGCTGCGGCAGATCACCGAGGAGAAGCGCCGGGAGCTGAACCTCGGCGGTGACGCCACCGTGCGCAAGGCGCTGCGCGCGCTGAGCGACGACGAGCTGGTGCTGCGCGACGCGGGCGGCTACCGGATCGCGGAGCCGTTCCTGGCGGAGTGGATCCGCCGGCAGCAGTCGTGACGGCTGCGCCCGCCGTGCGGAGGCGCAGCGACGGCGCGGCGCGAGAGCTGGCGTCTGTCGCCGCGGGCGGTTAGGCTCGCCGGCAGATGGAGCAGAGCAGACACGGAGCCTCGAGGGCGGAGCGGCGCAACGTGGCGGAGACTCCTCGTGGCTAGGAGGCGCTGGCTGGCGATCAGGGTCGAGCTCCTCTCCGGGCGCGGGGAGTCACTCAGGCATCCGCCGGGCCGGGTCATGCTCGCGGCCCCGCAGCACACCCTCGGGGAGCTGGCCGAGGCGATCGATGTCGCCTTCGCTCGCTGGGATCACGCGCACCTTCACCAGTTCGAGCTCGCGGACGGGCGCCGCTACATGCTGGGCGGCAGCGAGTTCGAGCCGGAGGTGCTGGACAGCAGCGACGTGACGCTGCGCTCGCTCGGCCTCGCGGAGGGAGCGGGCTTCGAGTACGTCTTCGATCTCGGAGACGACTGGGCGCACCGCTGCCTGGTCCAGGCGACGAACGCCGACCCCGAGACCGAGTACGGCGTCGTGCCCGACCGGCCGGTTCCGATCTGGGGCTGGGGCACGATCCCCGACCAGTACGGCCGGATCACCGACGACGACGACGACTGACGCGGCTCGCGCGCTGACGTCGAGGCAGACCGAGCGGCTGTGGGCGGAGAGCAGTCGAGGCCGCAGCGAACGCACACGCTGGAGGGAGGTGGATCTCTCTCACCGCGTCGATAACGGACACACCAAGTGTTGCTAACGGACACACTGTTGTCTACACGGCGGTCAGTGGACACCCTCCTTCCCGCGCTGGCCCTCGAGCTCCGGACGACCGATCGGACGCTGCGGCGGGCTGCGCGCCAGGGCCTGATCCGGGGGTCGCGGGTCTCGCCGCGCAAGTTCGACATGCCGCTCGCCGAGCGGCTGTAGCTCCAGGAGAACTGGCGGACGCTCTCCCGCCTGCGGGACGCTCTCCGAACCGAGCCGTCCGTCAGAGCGGCTGTGCTGTTCGGCTCGTACGCCCGCGGCGACCAGCATCCCGGGAGCGATGTCGACCTGCTCGTGGTCGTGCGATCCGGCACGCCTGTGAGGCGTCTGGCCGAGCGCCTCCAGGAGCGCCTCGAGGTGACGGTGCAGCTCGTGGAACTGGCCGCTGCGCGGCAGGCCCCATTCTGCTCGAGGAGATCCTGTGCGAGGGCCGCGTGCTGGTCGATCGCGAGGAGATCTGGCCGGGCCTTGTCGAGGAACGGTCGCGCGTCGAACGAGCCGCCGGACGCGAGCGTAGACGGATCGACGAGCAGCTCAAGGACGCCTACGAGCGGCGCAGCGACCTCCAGCACGACTACGTGAACACGGCCGCCCGTGGGATCCACGCCGCGACGCTCGGCACGATCGGCGCGGTTCCGCTGCTGCTCCAGGAGGTCAGCCTCCATATCACCCGCCACCACCGCTGATCGAGCGATCGGCCGGCAAGCCGTTCCGTTCCGGCAAGCAGGAAGACCGTCGTGGGGGAGGCCGCTTCGGGTGCAGCGGCGAGCTGTCCAGGATCAGGCGGACGTGCGTCGGCAGGTGGCGCCACGGCGCCGGCCGCACCCGCTGCGGACGGGCGCGCTGACGCCGTTCCGGCCTGCCGGGGCGCCAGGGGTCACCTGTACCTTCCGGTGATGGCGATTCCGGTGCCGGTCAGGCAGGCCGCGGCGCATCACGTCGACGCGTTCTGCGAGGCGCGCGTGCCGTGATTCGTCCGGCAGCTTCTGGGGCTAGCCGCCGCGGCGCACCCGTCAGGGCAGAAGCGTGAACGCCTCGACGTGGATCGGCCGCACGACTGCGAAGTGGCGGCGATCGAGCGTCGCCACAGAGGTCAAGCCGAGGCGCTCTGCCAGTGCGATCACGGACGCGTCCACCGTGCCGAGGCGTAGATCGGCATAGGCTTCGACCAGCTCGGCCATACGATCGAGATCGTGGCCGGTGGGCGATTCGAGGCGGAACTCCCCTCGTGCGGCGGCCCGGAGCAACGCTGCTTCGGCGGTCGGGCCGAGCGCCTCCGCAACGAGGTAGCCGGCCTCTGCCGGGACGAGAGTCGGCACGATAAGCGATCCCGCCTCATCTCGCAGCAGCGCGGCACACGAGCGGTGGTCGGCATCGTTCCGCACTGCGGCCGCCACCAGCGGGCCCGTATCTACGAGGAGTGCGACCGCTCGAACCCTTCGTCCTCGAGGTGCTGCTCGGCGGCACGCGCGGAGAAGCCCGATGACGCCTCACCGAGTCCGACGAAGCTCAAGGCTCGCGCGACGGGAATCGGCGTCCCCTCGAGATAGGCCTCGAGCGCATCCGAGGCCAACTCATCGACGGTCACGCCCCGATCCGCGGCAGCACTCGCAGCGCGCGACGCGACCTCATCGGGAAGGTTGACCGTGACGGTGACCATGCGTACAGAGTAGTCGAGGTCGCAGGGA
>JANXXF010000228.1 GCA_025350775.1 Actinomycetes bacterium | reverse complement strand
GTCGTCGACGGCGCACTCGCGCGGCAGCAGGGTGCGGTCGATCATCTTCGCCCAGGATGCGTCGGGGATCTCGGCCGTGAGGTCGGTGCGGATCGGCCCGGGCGCGACGACGTTGGCGCTGACGTTCCAGCGGCCGGTCTCCTTCGCCAGCGCCTTGACGAACCCGGACATGCCCGCCTTGGCCGACGCGTAGGGGACGTCGCCGGCGAATCCGATCACGCCGACCACCGAGCCGATCGCGATGAAGCAGCCGGAGCCCTGCGTCTTCCAGACCGGCACCGCGGCGCGCGCGAGGTTGAAGGCGCCGCCGAGCGACGTCTCCATCACCGTGCTCCAGTCGTCGGCGGTGAGCCGGTCGATCCAGCCGCCGCGCCACACGCCCGCGTTCGAGACGACGATGTCCAGGCGGCCGTGCCGGTCGGCGAGCCCGGTCACGAGCTGCTGCACCGCGTCGAGGTCGCGCGCATCGCACTGCCAGGCGCTGCCGCCGATCTCGGCGGCGACCGCCTCACCGGCGTCGGGCCGGGTCGCGAAGGTGATGGCCACCGTCGCGCCCTCGGCGGCGAGCCCGCGCGCGATGCCGGCGCCGATGCCGCGCGAGCCTCCGCTGACGAGGGCGACCTGCCCGTCGAGCTTGCCCATCACTGCGCCGCCATGGTCGAGGAGAGCCGGGGGAGAGGAGTCATACGGGGGATTATCGCGTCCGCCAGCGATACTCCCCCGAATGAAGCTCGCCGTCCTCCCGCCGCTGTCCGCGAGCGCGCCTGCCGACCTGGCCGCGCAGCTGCCCGGCTGGGAGGTCGAGCTTGTCGCCGACCGCGACGGCGTGCAGGCGGCGCTGGCCTCCGCCGACGCGGCGATCGCGATGATCCTGCGCGCTGACGACGCCGCTGCGGGCACCCGGCTCCGCCTCTGTCAGGCCTTCGTTGCCGGGATCGACCTGATTGCGATCGACGCGCTGCCTGCGGGCTGCACCGTCTGCAACGCCTACGACCACGAGACAGCGATCGGCGAGCACGTGCTCGGCGTGACGCTGATGCTGACGCGGCGCCTCGGCGAGCGCGACCGGGCCGTGCGCGGCGGAATGTTCCAGCAGGGCGAGGGCCTCGACCGCGACCTTGCCGGGCGCACCGTCGGCGTCGTCGGGCTCGGTCACATCGGGCGGCGCGTCGTCGAGGTGTGCCGGGCGATCGGCATGCGCGCGGTTGCCGTCACGGCGCAGCCGTCGCCGGAGCGCGCCGCCGCAGCGGGCCTCGACTGGCTGGGTGGCCCCGGTCGCGCCGATCTCCACGAGCTGCTGCGCCGGGCCGACATCGCCGTGCTCTGCCTTCCGCTGGAGGCTGCGACGGAGGGCTTCGTCGGCGCTGCCGAGCTGGCCGCGCTCGGCCCCGACGGCATCCTCGTCAACGTCGCACGTGGCCCCGTCGTGCAGGAGCGGCCACTGTACGACGCCCTCTGCGCCGGCACGATCGCCGGCGCCGCAATCGACGTCTGGTGGCAGTACCCGAAGGGCGGCGAGCTGCAGATGCGCCCCTCGACCGAGCCGTTCTGGGAGCTCGAGAACGTCGTTCTCACACCGCACAGCTCGGGCCTGTCGGAGAGCATGCAGCGGGGCCGCTGGGCGCTCTGCATCCGGCAGCTCCAGGCCTTTGCCGAGGGCCGCCCCCTTGAGAACGTCGTGCGCGCCGGGGCGGCCGCGTGATCCCCAGGCGCCCGCTGTTGCGCACGCGCGAGTCGCTCGGCCTCGCCGAACGGCCCCGCTGGCTGTCGCAGGGGCTGGTGCGGCTGCTCGTCCTGTGCGTGCTGATCGTGCTGATCGCGATGTTGCGGCCGCGGCTCGACCGGCAGAGCGCAGCAGTGGTCTGCATCGTCGCCGCCGTGGTGGCAGCGTCGGGTGCGGCGTTGTTCCTCGGCGTCACCCGCCGTCTGGCGCGCCGCTTCGCCTTCCTCGACCCGGGCCACCAGCTCGCCGACGCTGTCGCCGTCCTCCTGCGCCGCACC
>JANXXF010000203.1 GCA_025350775.1 Actinomycetes bacterium | reverse complement strand
CATCCGCCTCAGCAACGCCGACACGTCGGACGAGGCAAAGCTGGAATGGTGTGGGTGTCGGAAACTCGGTTCGCGCGCTGTACCTGCATCTCCATGGCACCTCGCCGTCTGATCGACAACGCGGCACCGCCAGCCTAGGAGGCGCGCCGAGGCACCCAGCACACGCATCAGAGGAGCTCCCGATGATCCAGCCAACGCCTGCCCCGCTAGGCCGAACCGGGTTTCCGGCACCCACGGGTTCAGAGCTCTTGGTGGGACTCTTGGTGACGGTCGCTGGTGGCGTGGTCGCTGGGCTTATTCTTTGGCTGCTTACGGCGAATTGAGGTACGCCAGTCGTCTCTCTCACGTTGCGGTGTTGGTGCGCGATCGGACGCGGCGTGGGAACCGTCATTTGCGCCGAAGTGTCGAGGCGGGAAGGCCCGTCGGCGCACTGGTATGCGCCGAGACGGGCCTCTCGTCATGTTCTCCTAGGCCGTGAACGCGGCTACAGCCGGTACGGCCGAGGTGTCACCGGCGAAGTTCGTCGCCTTGACGCGTACGGTGTGCGCGCCGGGCACGAGGCCGTGATAGGTCACCGGCGACGAGCAGCTCTTGTAGGCCGCGCCGTCGAGCGAGCAGGTGTAGCGCGGCGCCGCCGCGGCCTGATCGGACGTGAATAAGACTGTCGCGTTGCTCCCCGAGACGGAGACGCCGAGGATCGCCACGACCGGCTTGCCGGGGCTGACGATCGTCCACGACCAGCACTGGGGTGACACGTCGAGCGTTCCCCGCACGCAGAAGCTGTGCGGCCCCGCCGCAAGGCCGTGATAGGTGCGCGGCGAGCTGCACGCCGCATAGACCGCCCCGTCCAGCGAGCAGGTGAAGCGGCTGGAGAACAGTGACGACCACGCAAATGACGCCGTCTGCGTCGTCGAGACCGGCGGTGGCGTCGTCGTCAACGAAGCCACGCTCACGACGACCGTGTAGTTGATCGTCGAGGTAGCAACTTGGCCGTCTAGGCTGGTCGCGGTCACGGTGTGGGTGAACGTGTTCGCCCCCGGGCTGACCGTCGCGGTGTAGAGGTCCCCGCTCCCCCCGGTCGCATCGTTGCTGTCGGCACAGGAGGTAACGCCGGGGCCGGAGGTCCCCTCGTGGCAGGAGAAGCTCGTCGGCACGACCGCCCCGACGTAGTAGGTGCCGCCCGATGCCGGGGAGTTGATCGTTGCGGTCGGCGGGCCGGGTACCACGGTGTAGTGGATCGTCGATGTCCCAACCTGGCCGTCACTGCTGGTCGCGCGCAGGTGGAGTCTCTCGGGCCGGAGTTGCAGGCGCTCGTGCTCGAGGTAGCGCACGAGAGGATCCTGATTATGCTCGAGGCACCCCTGCCCGACACGATCGGTTCTCGGGAATTGGTTAGCGCGGTGCTCGGCATCAACCCCGCGACGGCGCGCGCCCGTACGATCGCCCACATTCTTCGCGCCCAGCCGATCTTGTGGCGCGTGGTCGAAGGCGCCGCACCGACCTGGGACGAAGCGGAGTGGAAGCGCGTTCTGAATTCCGTCGCGAAGACCGACGCGCTTGGTCTGGCTGCCCTGGCATGGCTCGCGCAGACGGCGCCGGCCACGCTGATGTTCCAGCTCGTCGACGCGGTCATCAGGCAGTCCACAGCTGACGGCGTGATCCTCGGCAACGTTGGCGCTCGCCTGAGCGCGCACCTTGACCAGCTCGGGGAGGACGGCACGCGGCCGCAGTGGGTGGCCGCGGTCGCATGGCCGCTCCAGCGTGACGAAGAGAGGCTTGTGCGGTTGAGCACCGTCCTCGATTGGCTTGGCAGCTCGACACACGCGCGGCTTCTCGTAGGCGCGGTGATCGAGGACGCGATCAGCGCAGCGACCGCGGCCCGTTTTCTCTCGCCGAGCCAGATCGGAGATGCGCTGACCCTCGCGTCCTCTGGCGACACGCGCGTGGAGCTTGCCCGTGCGCTCGGGTCGAGGCACGGACCAGAGGCCGTCGAAGGGCCTGTCGCGCAGCGACAGCAGGCGGAGTTCGGTTTCGACCTCGCCGACGCATTCGCAGCCGAACTCCCTGCGGCGGCCTTCGCCGGCGCCGGTGAGGTCTTCGCGACTCTGAGCTCGGCTGACAAGGATCGTCTCACGGATCTGCTCGCCGATCACGCGACTGACGACCAGCTCGACGCCCTCGAGGTCATCGTCAACAACGACCACAAGGACAACACCAGCCGCAGGGTGAAGGCCATCGCAAGAATCGCCGAGCTCGTCGGCGAGGGTGGCGAACTCCTGCAGTCGGTGGCGGATCTCCTGAGCTCGAGCCGGACGCCGCTTCGCAAGGCGGCTGTCGACGCAATCGCGACGGTGAAGCCGCGCGATCCGAAGCTGATCGAGCACCTGCACAACGCGGTCGCCGCCGGAGGCGAACCCGCAAAGGCTGCCCGCGTCGCGCTCGATGGCTTCGCCGAGACGTTCCTGGCCGACCTGTACGCGGCGACCGCGAAGGAGGAAGTGCGGGAGATCGCCCCACTTCTCGGGGCAGTGGGACGGCCGAGCACGTTCGCGGCCCTCTTCGCCTACCTCGGCGAGGATGCCGTCTACGACGATGCTCTTCTTCGCCGCGCAGCTGCCGACGCCGTACGGCACGCCTCGCCGTTTGTCACGCCCGTGTCGGAAGCAGGCCAGGCACAGCTGGTGGCGCTTCTCGAGGGTCCGGAACAGGAGGTCGACCCGGCCGCTCGTGAGGCCCTGTCCTCGGCGCTCGCGCGGATCCAGCTCGGAGATGACGAAGCGCTGACGCTCCTGCACGACCTGATCGGCTTCGCGCCGCGCTTGC
>JANXXF010000156.1 GCA_025350775.1 Actinomycetes bacterium | reverse complement strand
CCCAGCCGCGCGGCGATCTCTGCCGGCTCCAGCTCGTGGATGTAGCGCAGCCGGAAGACCCCGGCATCGCCCGGAGGCATCGCCGCCGCCAGGAACTCAAGGAAGTCGGTCTGCTCGATCGCGTCGGTGAAGGCGACGGTGGTGTCGACGGCGTCGATCTCGTCGAGCAGGTCGGGCAGCCGCTTCAACCCGACGAAGTGGCCGCGGATCGTCCAGTCGATCACTTTCTCGACGACCACCCGGAACGGCACTGGGTAGTTGCGGCCGCGCTGCAGCTCGACCCACAGCCGCAGCAGCGCCTGCTGCGCGACGTCCTCGCCGTCGTGGCCCCAGACGCGCGCCTCGCAGCGGCTGCGGATCCGCTCGAAGTAGTGGGCGAGCAGCTGCTTGTGCAGCCCGAGGGCGAGCAGCTTCGCGTCGCGCGCGTCCTGGGCGGCATGCATCTGGAGAGGAGTCAGCGGGTCGGCGCTCATCGCTTACGACGCGATCCTACGGGTGGGACGTAAGGCGCACCACCTCTCCGCCCGACTTCAGGGAGGACAGAGAGGAGTCACAGTGATCAAGTCCACGATCCAGGTCGGTGAGCCGACCGAATGCCGCGGCATCGTCGTCGCCCCGCTGTACCCGCGCAGCACGCCGACGGCGGCGTACACGACGCTCGAGCTGGCGCTCGGGCTGGGCTTCGCCGTCACCGAGACGAGCGCCGGCGGCAGCGTGCCGGAGCTGCGCGTCGTCAACCCGCTCGACGAGGCCGTGCTGCTCTACGACGGCGAGGAGCTCGTCGGCGCGAAGCAGGACCGGATCCTCAACGTCAGCGTGCTCGTCGCGGCAGGCTCGACGCTGACAATCCCTGTGTCGTGCGTTGAGGCCGGCCGCTGGAGCGCGCGCAGCGAGAAGTTCGGCGCGGCCCGCCACCTCACCTCACCCGAGGTGCGCGAGCGCAAGAACCGCGTGCTGGCCGACCAGCCGATGCTGCGGGGCTACGCGCAGAGCGAGGTGTGGAGCGCCGTGGCCGACAAGGCGGCGCGCCTCCACGCACCGTCGCAGACGGGGGCCCAGGGCGACCTGTTCCGCTCCCGCGAGAGCGAGCTCGCCGGCCTCCGCGCGGCGTTCCCGCTGCAGCCCGGCCAGTCCGGGACGCTGCTCGTGCTCGGCGACCGGGGCCTCTGCCTCGACTACGTCTCGCGCCCGGAAGCGTTCGCGACGCTCTACCCGAAGCTGCTCGACGGCTACCTGCTGGACGCGCTCGACTGGATCGACCAGCCCGCCGCGAAGCCGAGCCGCATCGAGGCGTTCCTCACGGCACTCGGCGACGCGACCGTCACGCGCCGGCCGTCCGAGGGGCTCGGCGACGACGTGCGGCTGGCGGGCGTCGCCGTCCACGGGTCGGGGCTCGAGCTCGACGGCGAGCCGATCCAGCTGAGTGCCTTCCTCACCGCGCGGGGGCAGGGCCGGCCGGGCCGGATCGCGCGGCCCAGCAATCGGGGATGATCGAGAGGATGCTCGAGGGGATGCTGACCGCGCGCTTCGCCGAGGCCGTCGCGTACGCCGCGGCCGTCCACGCAGGCGCTGTGCGCAAGGGGACGGAGGGCTGCGGCGGGGCGGCGGGCACCGGGGCGCCCGGCTCGGAGCCGCCGGGCCCCGGCGTCCCCTATCTCGCCCACCTGCTGGCCGTGGCGGCGCTCGTGCTGGAGGGCGGCGGCGACGAGACCGCCGCCATCGGCGCCCTGCTGCACGACGCGGCCGAGGACGGTGGCGGCGCGCCCCGCCTCGCCGACATCGGGCGCCGCTTCGGCCCCGAGGTCGCGGCGATCGTCGAGGCCTGCAGCGACAGCCTCGCCGAGGACTCGACGCAGAAGGCTCCGTGGTGGGAGCGCAAGCGCGCCTACCTCGCCAGGCTGCCCGACGAGCCCGCCGCGGCCCGCCTGGTCTCGCTCGCCGACAAGCTCCACAACGCGCGGGCGATCCTGCTCGACCTGCGCACCCCCGGCATCGGCCCCACCGTGTGGGAGCGGTTCAAGCCCGAGAGCGACCAGCTCTGGTACTACCGCTCCCTCGTCGACGTGTTCAAGAAGTGCTCGACGAGCCGTCTCGTCGACGAGCTCGACCGGGTCGTCACCGCCATCGAGCAGGAGTGCCAGGCTCAGCGGCACCCGTGGGCGCGCTCGTACCGCGTGTGGCCCGCAAGGCTGTACGCGGGCGCGTACCCCGGCGCATACGCGGGCGCGAACCCCGGCGCATACCCGGGCGCATACCCGGGTGCGTACCCGGGCACGAGCCCGCAGGCGTCACCGCCGGGTGAGGCGCGAGCGAAGCTCGACGCCCTGCTCGCCGCCGGGGTCACGCTCTTCCTCGACCTGACGGAGGCGGGAGAGAACAGCCTGGCGCCGTACGCCCACCTGCTGGACGGCCGGGCGAAGCACAGCCGCCTGACCGTCCGCGACGTCAGCTGCCCGCCGCCGCGGCGCATGCGCGAGATCCTCGCGGCGATCGACGCGGAGCTCGCGAACGGCGGCACGGTGTACGTGCACTGCTACGGCGGGCACGGCCGCACCGGCACCGTCGTCGGCTGCCACCTAGTCGAGCAGGGCGTCACGGCCGCGGACGCGCTCGAGCGAGTCGCGTTCTGGCGCCGCGGCACCCCGGACGAGCAGCGGCGGTCGCCCGAGACCGACGAGCAGTGGCGCTTCGTCGCGGCCTGGCAGCCGCGCCCGTGAGGGCGACCCGCAACCCCGGCGCCCCGACGCTGCGCGACCGCTTCCGCGGCTCCCTGCTCGGGCTCGCCGCAGGGGACGCGCTGGGCACCACCGTCGAGTTCCGCCCACCCGGCTCCTTCACGCCGGTCACGTCGATCACGGGCGGCGGCCCCTTCCAGCTGCCGCGCGGCGCCTGGACCGACGACACCTCGCTGGCGCTCTGCCTCGCCGAGAGCCTGATCGAGAGCACGGCGCCCGCCGGCTGGGACCTGCGCGACCAGCTCGAGCGCTACGTCCGCTGGTGGCGCCACGGCCACCTGTCGAGCGTCGGCCGCTGCTTCGACATCGGCGGCACGACGCGCGGGGCGCTCGCGCGCTTCGAGGAAACCGGTGACCCGCTCGCCGGCGCAACGGACGCGCGCTCTGCCGGTAACGGCTCGATCATGCGGCTCGCCCCCGTGCCGCTGCGCTTCTACCGTGACCCGGCCGAAGCGGTCGAGCGCTCCGCGGAAAGCTCGCGCACGACGCACGGCGCGGCCGTCGCGGTGGATGCCTGCCGCCTCCTGGGCGCTTTCGTCGTGGCGGCCGCGAACGGCGTACCGAAACACGATCTGCTGGCACCGGGCTACTGCACCGCAACGCGCACCCCCGAGATCGCTGCGCTCGCCGCCGGGTCGTTCCGCGAGCGGCAGCCACCCGCGATCCGCGGCAGCGGCTACGCGGCCGAGTCGTTGGAGGCCGCGCTGTGGGCACTCCACCACAGCACCGGCTTTGCCGAAGGCGCGCTGCTCGCCGTCAACCTCGGCGACGACGCCGACACCACCGGCGCCGTCTACGGGCAGCTCGCCGGCGCGCTCTACGGCGCCGACGGCATCCCCTCCGAGTGGCGCGCCACCTTGCACGCAGGCGACCTCGTCACAACCTTCGCCGACCGCCTGTACGACCGCGCCACGACCTGAGCCACACCACCCGCGGCCACAGGGGCGCGGACTCGCCCTTCGCCCTTCGCCCTTCGCCCTTCGCCCTACGCGGCCGCGAACGCCGACCGCAGCGCATCCGCGAGCAGCCCGTGCGAGACCGCCGTCGCGTCGAACGCGCCCACAATCGTCACGAACCCGTGCAGCTGGCCCGGGAAGCGGTACAGAGTGCTGGCGACACCGGCGCCGCCGAGCCGGTCGGCATACGCCTCCCCCTCGTCGCGCAGCACGTCGCACTCGGCCGTGAGCACGTACGCGGGCGCAACGCCGGCCAGGTCGGGCGCACGCAGCGGCGAGGCCTCCGGGTGCGACGCGTCACCGTCCGGCCCCAGGAAGTGCTCCCAGAACCACAGCATCGCGAGCTTCGTGAGCACGAACCCGTTGGCGAACTCGGTGTACGACCCGTTGTCGCAGGCCGCGTCGGTCACGGGGTAGATGAGGAGCTGCAGCGTCAGCGGCAGGCCACGGTCGCGGGCGCGCAGGGCGACGGCGGCAGCCAGGTGACCACCCGCGCTGTCACCGCCGACGGCGACGGGGCCGGGCCTCGCGCCGAGCGCGGCAGCGTTCTGCGACGCCCACTCGGTGGCGGCGTAGCAGTCGTCCACGGGCCCGGGGAAGCGTACCTCGGGAGACAGCCGGTAGTCCACCGAGACGACGATGCAGGGCGTCAGCCGGGCTAGCTCCTGGCAGGCGAAGTCATGGGTCGAGAAGTTCCCGACCACCCAGCCGCCGCCGTGGAAGAACACGAGCACCGGCAGCGGGCCCGCGGCGGGCGGGCGGTGGATACGCAGCGCGAGCGGGCCCCCCGGGCCGGGAATGGAGATGTCCTCGAGCGCAGTGAGCCCGGTGCCGGGTGCGGCGAAGCCCGTGGTGAACACCTCGCGGGCCTCCTCGGGGGTCATCTCCTCGAAGGGCTTCCCCCCGGCCTCGGTGACCAGCTGGACGAAGGCGGCGGCTTGCGTGTCGAGTGGCATGGGCGGGAATCTACAGCGTGCGCACCGCGTGCGCGCGGCCGCGCAAACTCAGGCGGCCGAGGCGGGGTCGGCTGCGAGCGGGCTGACGGCCCGCAGCGGCGGTGGCTCCCCCCACACCTGCCAGGGACGCTCGACAACCTCGCGCAGCCGCGTTGTGAAGGTCGCGATCTGGGCGCCGTCGACGAGCCGGCGATCAAAGGTGAGGCCGAGCTCGGCGATGCGCGCGATCCCGTCCGGCTCGACGCGCGCCCGGGACGAGCCGACACAGACGACGGTGCTCACCCGCGCCAGCGGCACGAGTGGAGCCAGGCCGCGCTGCAGGCCGAGCACGTCGACCGCGGTGACAATCGCAGAGCCGAAGGCATGGGGCTCGACCCGGGCGCCGTGCACCCTGATGCCGACGCCGTTCGCGAG
>JANXXF010000155.1 GCA_025350775.1 Actinomycetes bacterium | reverse complement strand
TCGGCGGCCGGGGCGCCTCCGGCTGCGAAGGCTCCGCCGGCGCCTGCGCCGGCCAGGCCGAGCACGAGCGCCACGGTCGCCGTGGCAAGGGGAAACGACAGCCGCATCCCTCTCGTTGTAGCTGATGCGGTGGACTGCCGCAATCGTCGGCTATCCTTTCCCGGTTCGCGGTGGCCGTAGCTCAGTTGGTAGAGCTCCGGGTTGTGGTCCCGGCGGTCGCGGGTTCGAATCCCGTCGGTCACCCTCGTACACTCTGCCCACGTCGCCCCAGGTTTCGGGCGCGACGGCTGAGAAGTCGTTTCAGAATGAGCGTCGACGACTTCTTACAGCGCGGTTACACGGCCTTCATCGGGCCGTCATCGCGCGGGTGCATCCTGTTCCGTATCGACCAGCCGGCCGGTGCCTAACCCCTCTCCCGGGCGCCGGCGGTGCCGTCTCCGGTCGGCTCGGCGGGTGAGGCCCTGATCAGGGGACCGGGGCCTCACCCGTACGACGTTGGCGCCGGAGCTGCCGTAAGGTTGCGCGATGACGCCCGCCCGCTCGTCCCTCGGCCCCATTCTCCTCGGCACCGTCGTCGTCCCTGACCTCGACGCTGCGACCCGCGCCTACACCGAATCGCTCGGCTTCACCGTCCAGGCCGAGGGTGTCGTCGACGACATGCTGGCCGCGTTGTGGCGGGCGCCCCGGGCGGCCGGCGCGCGCCTGCGCATCGTCGGCTCGACCGCGACCAGCGGCGGCGGCGTCCGCCTCGTCGAGCGCGACCGGCCCGTCACCGAGAGCCCGCTGCACGTCCCCGGCTGGCGCGCGCTCGAGATCTGCGTGAGCGACCTGCAGGCGGTGCGGGCCCGCCTCGAGGGCTCGCCGTTCACCGTGCTCGGGGAGCCCGCCTCGATCGGCGGCGGCTCACCGATCTGGGCGCTGCAGGCCACGGGGCCGGGCCGCGAGATGCTCTATCTGACGCTGACCGTGCCCGCTACCGGCTTCGACCTGCCGCTGGCCGAACGGCTGGTCGACCGCCTGTTCATCGCGGTGATGTCCGCGCCACGGCTCGAGGAGGCGGCCGACTGGTTCGTCCGCCACTTCGCCGCGGGGCCGGTGCTGCCGACGGAGGCGTACAAGCTCACCGCCGTCAGCCGCGACGCAGGGCTCCCGCCCGAGCGCGTCTACGCGATCACGGCGCTCGGCCTTAGTGGCCAGTCGCTCGTCGAGATCGACGCCCACTTCCCCGAGTACCTCGAGGCGCAGCCGCCCGCCGACGACCTGCGCAGCGGCATCGCGTCGATCACCTGGGAGGTGGACAGCCTCGACGCCGTCCGTGGCCTCCTGCTGGCGGAGCCGGTGCGGCGGGCCGAGCTGCCCTACGGCGGCCGCCGCGTGGCCCTGGCGGTAGGCCCGGCGGGCGAGCTGCACGAGCTCGTCGAGCGTGCCTGAGGGCTCCCGGCCAGGCCAGGCCTGGCTGCGTCCGGCGGCCGGGGAGGTACACCGGAACCCGTCGTAACACCCGCTCTTGAAGTCCGGCCTCCGATCTCTCCCATTGTGTAAGGTGTGCCTTACAACACTGGCGAGATGAGAGGAGCAGACATGAGCGCAGCACTGGTGACGTTGAGAGAAGGGCTCGAGGCCGCCCTCATCGTCGGGATCATCCTGGCGTACCTTGCAAAGACGGGCAACCGGGCGGGCTTCCGCCACGTCTGGATCGGCACCGCCGCTGCTGCTGCCGCCTCGGTCGCTTTCGGCGGAGCCCTCTTCTTCACGATCGGCAGGCTCGAGGGCCGGGCCGAGCAGGTTTTCGAGGGCTGCGCGCTGCTCACCGCCGTCGCCGTGCTCACCTGGATGATCTTCTGGATGCGCCGGCAGGCACTCGGCCTCCGCGGCGAGCTCGAGGTGAAGGTCGGCACTGCGGTCGCGGCCGGCTCGGCCGCCGGGCTGGCCCTGGTCGCATTCGTCTCGGTGCTGCGCGAGGGCTGGGAGACGGCCCTCTTCCTGTTCGCCGTCGGCGAGACCTCCTCGCCGGCCTCCACTGCCGTCGGCGGCACGCTGGGCCTCGTGGCCGCGGTCGCGCTCGGTGTCGCCTTTTACCGCGGCTCGCGCCGCCTCGACCTGCGCCGCTTCTTCCGCTGGACGGGCCTGCTGCTGATCGTCTTCGCCGCCGGCCTGGCGGCCCATGCCACCCACGAGTTCCAGGAGGCGGGGATCCTGCCGGCGACCATCGAGCACCTCTGGAGCACGAACGACATCGTCAGTCAGGATTCGACGCTGGGCACGTTCCTGGCCGCGCTGTTCGGCTACTCGAGCAGGCCCTCGCTGCTGCAGCTGGCCGTCTGGCTCGGCTTCGTCGGCACCGTCGTCACCGCGTTCCTGCGGCCGCTCGGCCGTGGTGGACGCGGTCGCGGCGGCACGCACCCCGCGGCAGCCTAGGCGGGCTCGGAGAACCCTCCTACGAGGACGCGTCGGCCGGCGCCTCGGCCGGCGCCTCGGCCGGCGCCTCGGCGGCGTAGCGGTTGCAGAACCGCATCGCCTCCGGGTACGGGAAGAAGTCCACGACCTCGCCGCTGGCAACCTGCTCCTGGCAGCGCAGCCAGAAGGCTGTCCCCAGCAGGTCGCGGTGGAGGCGCAGGAACGGCTCCCGCACCTGTTCGCTGCCCAGCAGGAAGGTGTGGAACTCCTCCGGGAAGACGTCGAGCGGCGCGACCGGGTACCAGATCTCGCCCGACAGCTCGGCCTCGGGGTTCGGCGCCGGCGGGATCGTGCGGAACGCGCAGTCGGTGAGGTACTCGATCTCGTCGAAGTCGTAGAAGAGGACGCGGCCGTGGCGCGTCACGCCGAAGTTGCGCCACAGCATGTCGCCGGGGAAGACGTTGGCGATCGCCAGCTCGCGGATCGTGTCGCCGTACTCCTGGACGATCCGCTCCGTCTCCCGCGACGAGGCCGTGTCGAGGTAGAGGTTGAGCGGCGTCATGCGGCGTTCGACGTAGCAATGGCGCACCACGAGCTTCTCGCCGTCCAGCTCGATCGACGACGGCGCGAGCCGCTCCAGCTGCTCGATCAGCTCGGGCGCAAAGCGGTTGCGGGGCAGCGCCAGGTCATGGAACTCGATCGCGTCGGCCATCCGCCCGACGCGGTCGACGTCCTTGACCATGCGGAACTTGGCGCGCACCTGGTCGTGCGTGCTCGTCTTGCCGGAGCCGAAGCGGTCCTTCAGCACCTTGATCACGTACGGGTACGAGGGCAGCGTGAAGACGTGCATTACCTGGCCCGGCGTGCCCGGCGCCTCCACGAACACGTCCTCGGAGTGGTAGAGGTGGTGGAGGAGGTCACGGAAGAAGAGGGTCTTGCCCTGCTTGCCCAGGCCGACGGCGGTGTAGAGCTCGGAGCGCGGCTTCTCCGGCATGATCGACTGCAGGAACTGGACGTAGCCCGAGGGGACGTCCATGTCGACCATGAAGTAGGCGCGCGACAGGGAGAAGAGGATGCTGATGTCGCGCTGGTCGAGCAGGAGCGTGTCGAGCGCGAGACCGCCGGCCCCGTCGTGGAGGACGGGCACGACGAACGGCCACTCCTGCGCCCCGTTGACGATGCGGCCGACGACGTACGCCGCCTTGTTGCGGTAGAAGGCCGAGCCGAGCACCTGGATCTGGAGGTTCGGCTCTTCGGCGGGCCAGGCGCCGTGGAGGTGGTCGAGCAGTGTCTGCACGGCGTGCTCGACGTCGCGCTCGAGGTCGGTGAACGGCGTCAGCCAGTGGAAGTCCTCGAAGAGCCGGCGGAGCGTGGCCCGCAGGCCCGTGTGGGCCGGGTAGTAGCTGCGGTAGATCGGCGGGTCGGACTCGATGTACTCGGTCGAGATCGCGGCGCGCACGAAGATGAAGTCGTTGAGCGCGTACGTGCGGTCGAGCACGCGCGTGATCACCGAGTTGAAGAACGTCTCGGCCAGCTCGGGCTGCTTGTGGTCGATGAGCAGCCCGATGAAGTTGAGCTTCACCTGCTGCCAGGTGGCCTCGTCGACGGTGCCGGTGGCGAACTCGCGGCGCAGGCGATCGATCGTCTCGGCGACGCGGTCGTCGTAGGAGCGAGCACGCTCGCGCACGGCGTGGCCCACGGCGGCCCAGTCGCCCTGCTCGAACCGGCCCTTGGCGGCGGTGGTGGACGCTCGGAAGGTGCGGTAGTGCCGGTCGAAGCCCTCCAACAGGGCGACGGCGACGCCGTGGGCCACGTCGCTGCGGGCGGTGGGTGCGTCGGTGGCCACGAGGAGAGGGTAGTTGGCGGCGGAGCGGAGCGGCCGCTTCCCCCGGGCGGCCCGCCTGCCGTCAAGTAGCCTTTAGGGAAAAGCGCCGACGCCGCAAGGCCCAGTCACCCGGAGGATTCGCATGAGCACCACGTCCCGCATCGTCGTCCCGGCCGGAGGAGCGAAGATCGTCTCCGGGCAGCCGGTGCCCGACAACCCGATCATCCCCTATATCGAGGGCGACGGCATCGGCATCGACATCACCCCTGTGATGAAGGACGTGGTCAACGCAGCGGTCGCCAAGGCCTACGGCGGCAAGCGCGAGATCCACTGGATGGAGGTCTACGCGGGCGAGAAGTCGACGACGGTTTACGGCACCGACGTCTGGCTGCCGGCCGAGACGCTGGAGGCGGTCAGGGAGTACGTCGTGTCGATCAAGGGCCCACTGACGACGCCCGTCGGCGGTGGCATGCGCTCGCTCAACGTCGCGCTGCGCCAGGAGCTCGACCTGTATGTCTGCCTGCGGCCGGTGCGCTACTTCCGGGGCGTCCCCAGCCCGCTCAAGGATCCCTCGCAGGTGGACATGGTGATCTTCCGCGAGAACACCGAGGACATCTACGCCGGCATCGAGTGGGAGGCCGAGTCGGACGATGCGAAGAAGGTGATCGCGTTCCTGCAGGAGCAGATGGGCGTCCCCAAGATCCGCTTCCCCGAGACGTCGGGCATCGGCGTCAAGCCGGTGTCGCGCCAGGGCACCGAGCGCCTCGTGCGCCAGGCGATCGAGTACGCCATCGCCAACGACCGCCGCTCGGTGACGATCGTGCACAAGGGCAACATCATGAAGTACACCGAGGGTGGCTTCCGCGACT
>JANXXF010000131.1 GCA_025350775.1 Actinomycetes bacterium | reverse complement strand
ATGAGGGACTACTACGACGCGCGGGCCGACGAGTACGACGACTGGTGGCGCAGCACCGGGCTGTTCGCCGACCGCAACCGGCCGGGCTGGGCCGGCGAGGTGCTGGCCCTGGAAGCGGCGCTCGCCGCCCTGACGCCCTGCCGCACGCTCGACGTCGCCTGCGGCACCGGCTTCCTCACGCGCCACCTGCCCGGCGAGGTGATCGGCAGCGACCAGAGCGAGCGCATGCTGGCGGTCGCGCGCGCCCGGGTACTCGGCGGACGCTTCGTCCGCGCCGACGCCTTCGCGCTTCCCTTCTCCGACGCCGCCTTCGACCGCGTGTTCAGCGGTCACTTCTACGGCCATCTCGACCCGGTCGAGCGTGCGGCCTTCCTCGGCGAGGCGAGGCGGCTCGCAGCCGAGCTCGTGCTCGTCGACTCGGCCCTGCGGCCTGGCGTCGCCGCCGAGGCGATGCAGGAGCGTACCCTCGACGACGGCTCGCGCTGGGAGGTGCTCAAGCGCTTCTTCACCGCTGACGGGCTGCTCGCGGAGCTGCGGGCCGCCGGCTGTGGCAACGCCAGCGGCAGCCCCGGCGCCGGCGGTGGCGGTGGCGCCGGCGCCACTTGCGCGACCGTGTTCGCGGGCGCCTGGTTCGTCGCGGTACGGGTACCCCTGCGGTGAGCGCCGCCCTGCGCGCCGTCCAGGCCGCCTGCCTCGACTGCCGCGCCTGCCACGACGCAGGCTTCCAGGTCGAGTCGCTTTCGGTATTCGAGGGGCGACCGGGGCAGCGGGCGTATCTCCTGGGGCAGGCGCCGGGGATCGTCGAGGGTGACGAGCGCCGTCCGTGGCGCGGCCGCGCCGGCAAGCAGCTGCGCCGCTGGCTCGACCTCGAGGAGGAGACGTTCTACGCGACCTTCTACTGCGCCTCGGTGACGCGCTGCTACCCGGGCCGGGTTCCCGGCGGCCGCGGCGACCGGGCGCCGTCACCGCCGGAGCGCGAGCTCTGCGCCCGCTGGCGCGACGAGGAGCTGCGCCTGCTCGCGCCGCGGCTCGTGGTGCCTGTCGGCGGCCTGGCGATCCAGGGGCTGCTCGAGCCGTTGCTCGGCGCGGCCGCGAAGCGCCTCACCGGGGTCATCGGCGAGACATACGAACGCGACGGCGCGATCGTCATCCCCCTCCCCCACCCGTCGGGCGCGAGCTCGTGGCCGCATCAGCCCGGCAACCGCGACCGCCTGGAGCAAGCCCTCGCGGCGATCCGAGCCGAGCTCGCAGGCCTCCCCGGCCGGCAAGCCTGATCAACGATCATCCTCCGGTTACAGCCCGAGCGACGCCCAGAAGTCCGCCGGCGGGTACTCGGCGAACTGCGGCACGCCGTCCGTGATCTCGAACCAGGGAGCCTTCGACGCCACGTGGTAGTGCATGGCCGGCCGGACCCCGGGGTCATCGTCAAGGCAGCCTGCGGGGACGATCACGTGCGCACCCTCGTCCTCGAGGACGAGCACGCTCGAGCCGCAGATCCTGCAGAAGGCTCTGGAGGCGAGCGGGGCACAGTCGTACAGCGTGACGTCCGTCTCGCCGGAGACCCAGCGGAAGCCTCTCCCGTCGGCGTGCAGGAAGCTCCCGAACGCAGCCCCAGCTGCCTTCCGGCACCGCGAGCAGTGGCAGTGGTTGATGAACAGTGGCGGCGCGTCGAGCTCGAAACGGATGCTTCCGCAGAGGCATGAGCCAGCGATCATCGGCCTCTCCCGCTCAACGCGTCTCCGGCGGGTCGGTCAGGCCGCCGCCGACGCTCTTCGCCTTCGGCACCGGATAGCCGGGGTTCGGATAGCAGATGCAGAGATGGCGGAACGGCTCGTCGCCGAGGACGCGCCAGCGGATGCGGGCACCACGCGGCAGGAAGTAGACATCTCCGACCTCGGCGATCACCTGCTTGTTCTCCTGCATCAGCGGCGCCAGCCAGTACTCGACCTCGGCGCGGCCCTTGGTCACGACATGCACTTCGTCGTGGTTCATCGACCACCAGATGTCCGGCCCGGGCAGCCAGTCCTCGTAGTTGACCTGACAGGCAGGCTCGTCGATGCCCACGTTGATTGCACGGAACTGCGAGCCCTCGATGAAGGGAAACGCCCACTTCTCGGCGTCGTCGAGGTCGCTGTCCTGTGGCTTGTAGTAGCCGAAGTTGGAGTACGTCATGCTGTCCATCGGCCCTCCTCGGGGCGGGCGCCGTTTGGGGCGAGCCTACAACACACGCGCCGGTGATACGACGCCCGGCTAGTGGCCCGGTCGTCCTTCCCGGGGGCGCCCTTCGACGTGTCGTCGGCGGCCACCGCGGCACCGGCGGTGCCGACGAACAGCGCACCCGTGACGGCGGCGGTACGCAGCAGGAAGCGCCGCGACATCGACGAGTCGGCCGGCGGCGCGGTGCGCCCTTCGAGCAGGCCGGCATCGACGAGCGCGTCGAGGTCGCGCGCCACGATTGCAGCGAGCTCACGCACGTCGTGCGCCCCGTCGGCATGCCGCCACACCGCGCCCGCCACCGGGTCGAGGTGGTGCTCCACGCCGCTCTGCCGGTCGACGAGCACGACCAGCTCGCCGTACTCCCGTACCTCGAACCGATCCGTTGTCGCCTGCGGCTTCATGTTTCGCCGCTCCCGATCGCCGTTGACCGCCGGAGCCTTCGACGCCGACCGGTCGGCCGTAACGGCTCCGCCAGGAGCGACGGCTATCCTCCACGGGTGACCGAGCCCGACACGCCCACGAACCTGCGGACGTTCCTGCGGCTCCTTGGCTTCCTGCGCCCGTACCGGATCTCGCTGGGCGTCTCGGTCGTGCTCGCGATCGTCTCGCAGGGGTCGCAGATCGGCATCGCGTTCCTCACGGGCGCCGTCATCGACGCGATCCGGGGCGGCCAGCAGACGCGGCTGTGGTGGCTCGTCGCCGCCGTCGCCGTGGTCTCGGCGGTCAAGGCCGGGGCGCTGGCAGGGCGGCGCTTCATCGCAGGCAATCAGTCGCTCGGGGTGGAGTACGACATGCGGACGGCGCTGTACGGGAAGCTCGTGCGCCTCTCGTTCGGCTTTTACGACCGCCACCAGACCGGGCAGCTGATGTCCCGCGCCACGGTCGACCTGACGAGCGTGCGCATGTTCCTCGGCTACGGCCTGATCTTCATCGCGCAGCACCTGCTGACGGTGGTGGGCGTGACGGCGGTGATGTTCGTCGTCGACTGGCGGCTCGCGCTGATCGGGATCGCGGTGACGCCCCTGCTGGTGGCCGTCGCCTACCGCTACAGCGCCATCTCGCACCCGGTGCTGCGCGACGTGCAGCAGCGCCTGGCCGACGTCGCGACCGCGGCCGAGGAGTCGATCGTCGGCGTCCACGTGGTCAAGGCGTTCGCGCAGGAGGAGGCGACGACCACGGCGTTCGAGGCTCGCTCGCAGGCCGTCTTCGAGCAGACCGTGCGGGCCAACCGGCAACGCGCCTTCTACGTGCCGCTGCTCGGCTTCCTGCCGCTCATGGCGCAGGCGGCGGTGCTGCTCGTGGGCGCGCGCATGGTGGTCAGCGGCTCGCTCGCGCTCGGCGCATTCTTCACCTTCAACCTGCTGCTGTTGATGCTGATCATGCCGCTGCGCATGCTCGGCAACTGGATCGGGCTGACCCAGCGGGCGACTGCATCAGGCGAGCGCATCTTCGAGATCGTGGACGAGCCGGAGAGCGTGACCGATCTGCCGGGGGCGGGCGAGCTGCCCGCTGGGCCTGGTCGCATCCGCTTCGAGGGCGTCGACTTCGAGTACAGCGAGGGCCGGGCCGTGCTGGAGGGCATCGACCTCGAGCTGGAGCCGGGCAGGACCGTCGCCTTCATCGGCCACACGGGCGCCGGCAAGACGACGCTGGCAGCGCTCGTGCCGCGCTTCTACGACGCCACGCGCGGGCGCGTGCTGGTGGACGGCAGGGACGTGCGCGACGTCACGCTGCGCTCGCTGCGCCGCGAGATCGGTGTGGTCACCCAGGATCCGCTGCTGTTCTCGGCCTCGGTGCGCGAGAACATCGCGTTCGGCCGCGCCGAGGCGACCGACGAGCAGGTCGAGCGAGCTGCACGGCTTGCCCAGGCACACGAGTTCATCGAGCGCCTGCCCGACGGCTACGCCACGCGTGTCGGCGAGCGTGGCGTCACCCTTTCGGGCGGGCAGCGCCAGCGGCTCGCGATCGCGCGGGCGCTGCTCGTCGACCCGCGGATCCTCATCCTCGACGACGCCACCGCCTCGGTGGACGCCACCACGGAGGCGCGCATCCGCACTGGCCTGGAGGAGGCAAAGCGCGGCCGTACCACGATCATCATCGCCCACCGCCTCTCGACGATCGCGCTCGCCGACGAGATCGTCGTGCTCGACGCCGGGCGCATCGCCGCGCGCGGCACCCACGACGAGCTGCTCGCCACGAGCCCGGTGTACCGCGAGATCCACGACCACGGGCTGCTGGAGCGACAGGCCGTCGATCGCGAGCTTGGCGAGGTAGGGCGGCGCCAGCGCGGTGGCGGTCGCCAGGAG
>JANXXF010000094.1 GCA_025350775.1 Actinomycetes bacterium | reverse complement strand
CTGCTCGTACTCGGACTTCTTCAGGTTCAAGTCGCGGATCGCCTCGGCCTGCTTGGTTTCCGAGGCGGCGCGGGCGATCGTCGTCTCCTGATCCGCCATCGCGCGGGCGACGGCGGCTTCTCGCACGGCTTGCGCCTTGCGAATCTCGGTGTCGCGCATCGCCTCCGCAGTCGCGATGTCCGCTTCCCGCTTGATACGCGCGATGTCCGGGCGGCCCATGTTCGCAATGTACTCGTTGTCGTCGCGCAGGTCGCGGATCGTGAACGAGATCACTTCCAGGCCCATTTTGTACAAATCATCCGCGACGCCGGAGCGGACTTGCGCCGCGACCATCTCCGGTTCCTTGACGATGCTCTCGACCGTCAGCAGGCCCGTGATGCCGCGCAGGTGGCCTTCCATCACCAGCCGGATCAGGTTCTGCCGCTCCTGCGCCGGCTTGGAAAGGAACTGCTCGGCGGCGGTGAGGATGCTTTGCGGATCGTTCTTGACCTTGATCTGGGAGACCGCCTCAACATTCAGCGCGACGCCCTGTTTGGTATACAACGCCTGCTGCGGCGCGACATCGAAGGACATCAGTTCGAGCGACAGCTCCTGGGCGCTGTGGATCAGCGGAAACACCAGCTGCGATCCGCCCTGCACGATGTGCGTCCCGCCGAAGCCGTAGCGGATGGCAGTCACCGCGTACGCGTCGATGTGGCGGAACAGCAGCTTGGACACGGTGAACTGCGAGCCCCACATGAGCACCGTCGCCAGGCCGAGCCCGGCCCCCAGCTCTCTTCCCCCCGGACGCTGCATCTAGCCGGCCCGGGCTGCGGCGTCGAACGCGACCAGTGAGTCGCGCACCGCGCCCTCGTCGATGCCGCGCGCGATCACGACGAGCCGCGAGCGGCGATCGCTGTCGGGCCACGCGACAAGGTGCTCGGGCGGGTGGACGACGTGCTGCACGCCGTTGAGCAGCAGCGGCCCCTCGCCGCCGACGTCTAGCAGCCCCTTCACGCGCAGCACGCTCTGGCCGTGCGCCTGCAGCAGCATCGAGAGCCAGACACCGAACGCCGTCCAGTCGAGCGCCTCCTCGAGCACGATCGAGAACGCGTGTGCCTCGCCAGAGCCGTGCTGATGCCCCGTGCCGAGGCGGGCGCCCCGGCCGCGGCCGTCGCCGTGGTCGTGCCCGCGGCCCGCGCTGTCGCCGCTCTCGTGCAGCTGCCCGGCCCGGTTGGCCGCCCTCTCGGCGGCGAGCTCGTCCGCAACCGCGCGCAGGTCGCGCTCCGGTGCGGCGAGCAGCGCATCCGGCTCGATCTCGCCCAGGACGACCTCGAGGATGGGCGCGTGCGGATTGATGCGACGCAGCCGCGCCGCGAGCCCCGCGGCTGCGCCCGGGCCGGCGATGTCAGTCTTCGTGACGACGAGCCGGTCGGCAACCGCCGCCTGCTTCGCCGCCTCGGGCTGGCGGTCGAGCTGATCGGCGCCATTGACGGCGTCGACCGTGGTGACGGTGCCGTCGAGCCGGTAGTTGGCCTGGACGAGGCGGTCGGTGAGCAGCGTGAAGAGGATCGGCGCCGGCTCTGCGAGCCCGGTGGTCTCGACGACGACGCGGCGGAACGGCGGGATCTCACCGGCGTCGCGGCGGTCGATCAGGTCGCGCAGCTCATCAGCGAGGTCGCCGCGCAGCGTGCAGCAGAGGCAGCCGGAGTCGAGCAGCACCGTGCGCTCGTCGACGCGGGTCAGCAGGTGGTGGTCGATCCCGACCTCGCCCAGCTCGTTGACGATGACTGCCGTCTCGCCCATCCCCGGATGCCCGAGCAGCCGGGCCAGCAACGTCGTCTTGCCACTGCCCAGGAAGCCGGTCAGCAGGGTGACGGGGATCCGCTCGTCCGCGCCGCGGGGATCGTCCGTCATGCCGCTCCCGCCCGCAGCCGCTGCGCGAGCGCGGGGTCGAGCGGGTCGAGCGGCCCGTCGTTGAGCTGCTCGGCGATGACCCAGAGCCGCCCCAGATCGGGCACCGGCTTGCCCACGCCCTTGGCGTTGCGCAGCACATAGACGCGGTTTCCCCAGTCGTCCAGGCGCAGGCCCCAGTGGGCAAGCACGGTGTTCAGGAACTTCACCCGCGCGATCCGGTCGCGTGTCCCGCCCCCCACTTCCGCCCAGTGGCTCGACAGGAGTTGACCGCAGAGGACGCACATACCTGCGGAGGTTTCTACCATTAGCCGTGCACGACCACCCGAGGAGGAGGACACATGGCCAAGGAGATTCTCTGCGCATACGGCATCGATGTCGACGCAGTCGCCGGCTGGCTCGGCTCGTACGGCGGTGAGAACTCGCCCGACGACATCTCGCGGGGCCTCTTCGCGGGCGAGATCGGCATGCCACGGCTGCTCAAGCTATTCGAGCGCTTCGGCCTCAAGACGACCTGGTTCATCCCCGGCCACTCGATCGAGACCTTCCCCGAGGAGACGGCGATGGTCGTCGCGGGCGGCCACGAGATCGGCCTGCATGGGTACTCGCACGAGAACCCGATCGCGATGACGCGCGAGCAGGAGGAGACCGTCCTCGTCCGCTGCATCGAGCTGATCGAGCAGGTCTCCGGGCGCCGCCCGACCGGCTACGTCGCCCCGTGGTGGGAGTTCTCGACCGTCACCAACGAGCTGCTGCTGAAGCACGGCATCAAGTACGACCATTCGCTGATGCACAACGACCATCACCCGTACTACGTGCGCGTCGGCGACACGTGGACGAAGATCGACTACACGAAGCAGGCCGAGGAGTGGATGAAGCCGCTCGTGCGCGGCCACGAGACCGACCTGATCGAGATCCCGGCCAGCTGGTACCTCGACGACCTGCCGCCGATGATGTTCATCAAGGCCGCACCGAACAGCCACGGGTTCGTCAACCCGCGTGATATCGAGCAGCTCTGGCTGGATCAGTTCGACTGGGTGTACCGCGAATACGAGTACGCGGTGTTCGCGATGACCATCCACCCGGACGTCTCCGGGCGGCCCCAGGTGCTTGCGATGCACGAGCGGATCATCGAGCACATCAACAAGCACGAGGGCATCCGCTGGGCGACGTTCGACCAGATCGCGGACGACTTCGCCGGGAGGAGCCCACGGAAGAAGTAGGCCCCGAGTTGGAGGCCGGTGACGCGGCGGCCGAGGAAGACGAGTGGCCGCCGCGCGCCGACCGCGCCCGCGCCTGCTTCTGGCTCGGCGCCGGCGAGCTCGAGCGCGGGTCGTACTGGCACGCGTCCCGATCGTTCCTGGAGGCCGCCGAGAAGTCCGATGACGCGGCACTGGAGGAGCTCGCCCGCGGGCTCTTCCACCTCGCCGTCGCCGGCTTCAAGGGGCTGGGCGGCGACAGCACGGGCAAGAGCCGCCAGCTCGCCCACGCCCGCCGGCGGCTCCAGCCGTTCCTGCCGCGCCATGACGAGCTCGACCTGGAGCTGGCCGAGCTGATCGCCGCGGTCGAGACGGACGAGCGCACCACGTAGCGGCGGGGGCGGCCAGCTCGCCGTGGTCGGTGCCGCTGAGCGCGGGCACGAGCCCGCCCGTGGCAGGATCGGGCTGCATGGAGATCGTCCCGCCCGTCGCGACGACCACGATCCCCATGCGCCTTCGCTCCTGACTAGTCGCCCGAGGCGGGTGCGGCCGGCGCCGCGCTGACCTTGAAGCCTTCGGCTTGGCCGGTCTCCTCAGCCTTGATCGCAGCTTTCTCGGGCCCGCCGGTTCTGGTGCTGATCTTCATGCGCACGAGCGCGATCACGAGCGCCGCGAAGATCACGAGCAGCGACAGCCCCGTGGTAGCGCTGCCGAGCGCATAGAGATCAGGCCGGATCGCCGAGAACTGCGTCTGCGCGAAGATCTGGATCGGCAGCGTCACTGCCTCGGAGCCATTCAGCAGCAGAGCTGTACGGTCGTAGTCGTTCCAGGTCAGCGTGAAGCCGAACAGGAAGCAGCCGAAGAGGCCCGTCCACACGAGCGGCAGAGTGACCTCTCGGAACGTCGTCTTCTGGTCGGCGCCGAGGTCGCGGGCCGCCTCCTCGATGTGGTCGTCGTAGCGGTTCCACACCGCGAGCATCACGAGAAACCCGAAGGGGATGCCCCAGATCGTGTTCGTTCCCAGCGCCGACTTCCAGACCGATGTCGGGATCGCCATGGACTTCCAGAACAGCTGCGTGCCGAGAGCAACCAGGAACCCCGGGGTCATCAGGGCCAGCATGATCAGGTAGAAGGCGACACCGTCGCCGCGGAAGCGCCGCCGGAACGCCATCGACAGACCGAACGCCAGCAGTGTGGTGACCGCGCCTGCCGCAAGGCTCAGCTTGAGCGACTGCGTCGCCGCCGTTCCGATCTCGGTCGCCTTCGACCCGGGCACCTTCGAATCGACGATCGACTGCCACCACTGGCCCGAGATCGGCCCCCGGAACGGGAACGTGATGCCGCCGTAGCGCCCCTGGAAGGAGAGCACGGCCATGATGATCATCGGGCCATAGATGAACAGCAGGAAGACGACGAAGTAGGTCGCGAGCGACCACTTGCCGATGCTGGCGCGCAGGCCTGTCATCAGAGCTCCTCGCGCAGGTTTGCGAACCGCGTGATCACGAACACGCCGAGGATCAGCGCCGCGATCAGCAGCACCGCGGAGGCGGCGCCCTGCGGGTATTGGATCGCCGAGATGCGGTTCTGCACGAGCGTGCCGACCGACTGCACGTTGCCGCCGCCGATCACGCGCACGCTGCCGTATTCGCCCATCGTGAGCACGAAGATGAAGATCGAGCCGATGACGACGCCAGGCATCGTCTGCGGCAGGATTACCTCCTTGAAGACGCGGAAGCCATTGCCGCCGAGGTCACGCGCAGCCTCGAGCGAGCTGCGGTCGACCTGGGACAGCATGAAGAACAGCGGCGTGACCATGAACAGGATGTAGAGCTGGATCAGCGCGACGCGGACGGACAGCTCGGAGAAGCCAAGCGCCGAGATCGGGTTGCTGATGATCCCGAGCCCGCCGAGCGCCTGGTTGAGGGCGCCCTCCCGGCCGGCCACCGGGTATGTCCAGGCGACGGCGCGGATGAGGAAGCTCGTCCAGAACGGCGCCAGCGCAAGGATGAACAGCGCGATCTGGTTGCGCA
>JANXXF010000510.1 GCA_025350775.1 Actinomycetes bacterium | reverse complement strand
CTCGTGCTCGGCCTGGCCGGCGCAGGCGCCGGCGGAGCCTTCGCAGCCGGAGGCGCCCCGGCCGCCGACCCCAACGGTGACGGCATCTTCGACGACCTCGCAGCGCAGGTCGCGGGCGCGCCCGCCGACGCTCGCGTCAACGTGATCGTCACGCTCGACCGGCCCGCCACGGCAGCCGTCGTCGCGACGCTCGAGCAGCAGGTCGGCCCGTTCTCGCTGGGCCGGCTGTTCACCGTCGTCGACGGCTTCTCGGCAACCGTGACGGGCGTCCAGGTGGCGCTGCTCGCAGCCGCGCCTGTCGTCGTCCACGTCGAGCGCAACAGCACGGTCGGCGTCGCCAACCAGCCGGGGAACCTGGCCTTCGGCGTCACACAGGCACGCCTCGACCTGCCCGGCATCGACGGCAGCGGCACCTCGGCCGCCGTGATCGACACCGGCATCGATCCTGCCCACGTCGACCTCGCCGGAAAGGTCGTCGCCTTCGTCAACTGCCTGCTCCCCGACCTCGCGCCCGTGTGCACCGTCGTGCCGGCCTTCGACGACCACGGCCACGGCACCCACGTCGCCGGCACGATCGCCGGCACCGGCGCGGCCAGCGGCGGCGCCGAGCGCGGCGTCGCGCCGGGGGCCACGCTCGTCGGCGTCAAGGTGCTGGACGCGAGCGGCTCGGGCAGCGAGGCCGGCGTCATCGCCGGCATCCAGTGGGTGATCGCCCACCGCGCCACGTACGCGATCCGCGCGATCAACATGTCCCTCTCGGACACCGGCTGCTCGGACGGCACCGACGCGCTGTCGCAGGCCGCCAACGAGGCTGCCGCGGCCGGCATCGTCGTCGTCGTCGCCGCCGGCAATGCCGGGCCCGCCGTGTGCACGATCGCCTCGCCCGCCGCTGCGGCCAACGCGATCACCGTCGGCGCCATGGGCGACTTCTCGCAGGCCGGCTACCGCCTCGCGACCTTCTCCTCGCGCGGCCCCACCTTCGACGGCCGCATCAAGCCGGACGTCATCGCCCCCGGCATCGCCGTCCGCTCGCTGGCCGCAGGCACCAGCAACGGCTACTCGACGCTGAGCGGCACGAGCATGGCCACGCCCTTCGTCGCCGGCCTCGCGCTGCTGCTGCAGCAGGAGAACCCCACGTTGACGCCGCTCCAGGTGAAGGGAATCCTCACCGGCACCGCGATCGACTTCGGCCTGCCCGGCCCCGACGTCGACTACGGCAGCGGCCGCGTCGACGCGTACGCCGCGCTGCGCGCAGCCGGTGCCGCCATCAACACGCCGCCGTCGCAGCCGAGCCATACGACCGCGGCGGGCACCCTTGCGGCAGGGCAGCTCACCACCGTGCCCATCGTCGTCACCGGGTCGAGCTTCCCGCTGGCAGCGACCGTGCTGATGGAGGAGTGGGCCGGCGGCGCGACGATGGCGCTGACGCTGCTGCGGCCCGACGGCACCACCGCCGCCACCTCCACCCTGGGCACGCGTCACGAGCGCGTCCTCGTCGTGACCCCGACGGCGGGCACGTGGACGCTGCGCATCGCGGCAACGGCCCACGTCGTCTGGCAGCTCGACGTGTCGGCGCAACTCGGCGTCGGCCAGGTCGCCGTCGCCACCGCACCGTCCGTGACCGGCACTCCCGTCGAAGGCGCTACGCTCGCCGGCTCGGCGGGCGACTGGACGGGCCTTGCGCCCCAGTTCACAACCCTGCGCTGGCTACGCTGCGACGCCGCAGGCGCGGCCTGCACGCCGGTCGCCGGCGCCGTCTCGGCCGCGTACCCGCTCGCTGCCACCGACATCGGGGCCACGCTGCGGCTCGAGGCGACCGTCGCCAACTGGCTCGGCTTCCAGCGCGTCGCCTCGGCGGCGACCGCTGTCGTGGCCGCCGCCGCTCCGGTCGCCACAGCCCCGCCGGCCATCCTCGGCACGGTCGCCGGCGGGCAGACGGTGACCGCCGCTCCCGGTAGCTGGACGTCGTCGGTGCCGGTGACCTACTCCTACGCCTGGCAGCTGTGCGACGCCGCGACGGCCACCGCCTGCAGCGCCGCGGGCGCCGGCCCCACCTTGCCGCTCCCGGCAACAGCGACCGGCTACCGCCTTCGCCTCACCGTGACCGCCAGCAACGCCGGCGGCTCCGCCAGCGCCGTCGCTCTCGGCTCAACGGTCGCGCCGGGCGTGCCCACCGCCCTCGGGCTCGTGCCTGCGGGCTTCGGCGCGGGCGCCGCGGGCGGCGGCTACGCGACCGTCGCGCCGCTCCCCGGCGAGGCTGGCCGCGAGCGCGTCGAGTTCGCGCTACGCGTCACCGCGGGTGCGTCGTCTACGGCAAGCAGCTCACGCTGCGCTTCCGCGAGGGCGGCCTGAGCTACGTGCTGCGCACCTCCTCGATCGCTACCGGCGGGCTCTTCCTCGCGCCCGGCGCAACGCCGAAGCGCGCGTACTTCCTCGGTGCCGCAGCCGTCGCCCAGATCGCCGCCAACGGCGTCGAAACACCATTGCTCGGCGTCTATCGGGTCACCGTCGACACGCGCGACCTCGCCGAACCGGGCGCCGGCTTCGACACGTTCGCGGCCTGGGTCGGCACGCCCAGCGGCACGACGTTCCATCAGGCCGGCAGCTCCGCCGCGCAGCTCGTGCTGGCGTCGGGCAACGTCGGCTTCCGCCGGTCGTAGGGCCGGCGGGTACGCCCACCGCGCTGTCGGCCCACCGCCGCAGCTGCGCCCGCCCCGCGCCGGTCACTCCACCTGCGGCTCGCCGCCCGGCTGCTCCGTGACCCGCGCGTGCGGCGCGACCGTGCGCAGCGGCAGCTCCGGCAGCAGCAGCGCGCAGATGATGGTGAACGCCATCAGCGGCACGCACCACAGGTAGACGTGGTCGAGCGCGGCCGCCAGCGCGGCACGGGCGCCGGTGGCGACAGCGGGCCGCAGCGCCGCGTCGCGCGGCTCCAGCAGGCGGCGCGCATCGACGCTGCCTGCGGGCACCCGCCGGGCGAGCTCGCTGCCGAGGCGGCTCGTCAGCACCGCCGCGAAGGCGGCGAGGCCAAGCGCCCCGCCCATCGAGCGGATGTACTGCAGCGCGGCCGTCGAAGAGCCGATCTCGCTGCTCGGCACCGCGTTCTGCACGGCCACGGTGTACGTCTGGAAGAGCGGCCCCATGCCGATGCCGGTGACCACCATCACGGCGATCGTGTGTAGCCGCGAGGCGCCGGGGCCAAGCTGTGAGAGCAGGACGAAGCCGACGGTGAGGACGATCGAGCCGACGACGGGATAGATCTTGTACCGCCCCGTGCGCGTCACCAGCCGGCCGACGATCATGCTCGCGCCCACCCAGCCCAGCATGTACGGGATCAGCACCACCCCTGCCCCGGTCGCCGAGCCGCCCACGACCTGCTGGACGTAGATCGGAATGTAGACCGTGACCACGTACATGGCTGCGCCGATGACCGAGCCCGACGCGATCGCCATCGTGAAAACCCGGTTGCGGAACAGCCCGAGCGCGATGATCGGCTCGGGCGCGCGGCGCTCGGCGGCGACGAAGACGAAGCACATCAGCCCGCCCACCGCGAGCAGCGTCAGCACCTCTGCCGAGCCCCACGCGTACTGGTTGCCGCCCCACACGAGGGCGAGCAGGACGCAGGTGGAGGCGACGATCATCGCGGCCGAGCCGGCCACGTCGATTCGCGGCTCGCGGCTGCTGCGCGGGATCTTCATGGCGACGAGCACGACCCCCAGCGCGACCGCTCCGACCGGGATGTTGATGAGGAAGATCCAGCGCCACGACGCGTGGTCGGTGAGCAGGCCGCCCAGCAGCGGCCCGGCGACCGAGGTGACCCCGAAGAGCCCCGCCGTGTAGCCCTGGATCTTGCCGCGCTCCCGCGGCGAGAAGAGATCGCCGATGGTGGCGATGGCGAGCGGGATCAGGCCGCCGGCGCCGAGGCCCTGGACGCCGCGCGCGATGACGAGCTCGACCATCGTCTGTGAGGCCGCGCACAGCACCGAGCCGATCACGAAGACGACGATCGCGACGACGAAGAGGTTGCGGCGGCCGTAGAGGTCGGAGAGCTTGCCGTAGAGCGGGATCGTCACCGTCGACGCGAGCAGGTAGGCGGTGACGACCCACGAGACGCGGTCGAAGCCGTGCAGCTCGCCGACGATCCGCGGCAGCGCCGTGGCGACCGCGGTGCCGTCGAGGGCGGCGAGCGCCATCGCGGCCAGGACGCCGAAGAAGGCGAGGCGGATCTGGCGCTGGGTCATCGGTCGGCCAGTATCCCACGGTCCGCCGCCACTGGCTAGAGTCGCCCCATGAGCCCCATCACACGCGACCTCGTCGAGTTCGTCAGCCCGCAGGACGTCGAAGCCCGGCCGCTGAGCCTCCCTGCCCCCTTCGGAGCCGTCAGCGGCAGGCCGCTCGCCGGCGACGCCGAGGCCGGTGACGGCGCGGTGCTCGTCGACCTGCCCGCCGGCTGGCGTGGCGGCGGCGACAGTGCCGGCTCGGTGCCCTTCGCGTTCGAGCTGATCGTGCTCGACGGCGAGCTTGCGGCCGACGGCGCCGACCTCGGCCGACACGGCTACGTCGGTGTGCCCGAGGGCGCCCACAGCCCGCGGCTGGCCGCCGGCGACCAGCCGGTGCGCGTCTGGGTCGATCTCATCGCGGACGTCACCGAGCCGCTCGTCGTGCCCGCCAGCGAGGACGGCTGGACGTCGGAGGGGGGCCTCGTGCCCGGCCCGCCGTCCGGCCTCACGCGCAAGCCGATCCGCGGCGCGTTCGGCGTGCCGTGCGGGTTCTTCATCCGCATCCCGGCCGGCTGGCACGAGGAGCGCGTCGAGTGGCACGACTGTGCCGAGGCCGCCCTCTGCCTGGACGGCGACCTCTGGAACGTGCGCGCAAACGGCGGCGCCGGCGGCACGATGCGCCGCGGCTCGTACTTCTGGCGGCCCAAGCACGTGCTGCACAGCCCGATGGGCTCCGACACCGGCTGCGAGCTGTACATCTCCGTCGACGGCGACCTCGTCAACCACTACCTGCACGCGGACGGGCAGCCGCCCGCCGGCGCCGGCGACTAGCGGCTGACCGGCGGCGCCGGCTCGTAGCACCAGCCGTCCCCGCCGCCGCGCTATCCCCTGAGCGTCAACTCCGAGAAGCGCACGAACGATCCCTGGTGCGCGAGCAAGCCGCGGGTGTCGAGCTGCTTCGTCATCGCGGTCGGCGTGCCGGTCAGCGAGATCGGGATGATCGGCATCAGCGGGACGATCAGGGCCTGCGCCTGCCGCAGCAGCTCGCTGTAGCTCTTCGCGTTCCTCAGCGGGTCGAGCACGGCGAGCTGCGCGCTGAGCGGGTCGACGAGGGCGGTCTCCCGGAACTTGATCAGCCGAGGCTGCGCGGCCTTGCTCGTGTACAGCTGGTTCAGCTCGTAGTGGGCGTCCGAAATGACGGGCGCGTCGAGCTCGTCGGTGAAGAACGCGAGGTCGCCGGAGATACGCCGCTGGTTGTAGAACGACGCCGACAGCCCGTCGAGCACGAGATTGACGCCGATGCTCTTGAGCGACGACTGGACGAGGATCGCAGTCCCCTCCCCCGCGCCCGAGCCGACCGGATAGGAGAGCGTGACCGGCGTTTTCGCGGCGATCAGGGCGGCAAGCGCCGTGCGGGCGGCGGCGTAATCCGTGTCGTACTTCCAGAACTCGTCGGTGGAGCCCGGGAAGTAGCTGCGCAGCACCGACTTCCAGCGCGCCGCGCGGTTGCGGTGGACGAACGCGATGATGTCCTCGTACGGCACCGCCTGGGCGAGCCCGCGACGCACTGCTGGGTCGTCGAACGGAGCACGCGTGTTGTCCATCCCCAGGAACAGGCCGCGCGTGCTCGTGAACGTGACCACCTTCCAGTTCTTGCTGCGCGCGACCTGGTCGTACTGGATCGCGGTGAGCTGGTCGGTGTAATCGGCGTTCTTCGAGAGCAGCAGTTGGAGGCGCTGGCCGTCGTCGTCGACGGCCTGCCGGATCCAGCTCTTGATCGGCGGCGCGCCCCGGTAGTAGAAGGGGTTGGCGACGAGCAGTGCCTGGTCGCCGGACGGGCTCACCGACTGCAACGCGTACGGCCCGAAGCCGGCGGTGGCGGCATGCGTGAACATCTGCCCGTACGGGTCGGCCGCCGTGACGCGCTTTCTCAGCTCCACGGAGTCGTAGATCGCCATGAAGCCGAGCGCGAAGAGGTCGAGGAACCACGGCGGCGCCGGCGCGTTGAGCCTGAACTGCACCGTCAGCGGGCCGAGCGCCTTCACCTGGTCGGCCGAGCCGACGTTGCCCAGGCCGAGCAGGAGCTTCGCAATAAACTGCTGGCCGAGCCACTTCTGAACCGAGAACAGCACGTCGGCGGAGGTGAGCGGGTTGCCGAGCGCGCTGACTACCCCGGGCCGCAGCCGGAAGCGCCAGACGACCCGCTTCGCATCGCTCTCCCAGCTCGCTGCGAGCGCGGGCAGCGCGGGCAGCCCCTTCGTGCGCAGCTCGGCTGCCGCCGTCTGCAGGTCGGCTGGCATCGACACCTCGGTGAGGCCGTCATAGGCGTTGCTGACGACCTGGAGGGCGTTGACAAACGCGGGGCCGTCGGGCTCGAAAGAGGAGACCGCGCCCGGTTGCACGACGACGATGCGGCCGCGCACGGCGGTGGCGCCGCCCTGGCCGGCAGAGCCGCGACGGGTGGCAACGTCGACAGCGCCCGTCGCGGCAGCTGCTGCGCCCGCGCGCCCAAGCGCTGCCCCGAGGACACCGCCGCCGCCAGCGATCACGAACGCCCGCTCCAGCAGGCCGCGGCGGTCGAGCGGGCAGCGCCCGTCGAGCAGGCCGCGCCGGTCGAGGCTCAGTGGATCACCCCGGCGCCGGCGAGCGTGGTCAGCTCGCTCTCGCCGAGGCCGAGCACACGCTGCAGCACCTCACGGGTGTGCTCGCCGAGGCGCGGCACGTGCTCGGCGGTGCCGGGACGCGCCACCGAGTCGAGCCGGGTCGCAACGACGCCGGCGTGGCCCTCGAGCGCGACCAGCAGCCCGGTCGCCTGCGTCGCCGGGTCATCGACGGCCTCGCCGACGCCACGGATCGGCGCGGCCAGCACGCCGAGCGCGCCGAGCCGCTCGACCCAGTGGGCGGTGGTGTGCCGCTTCGTCGCCTCGCCGAACAGCTTCTCCAGCTCGGCTCGGCCGGCGACGCGGCCGCGCATCGTCCGCCACTCCTCGCGCTCGGCCAGCTCGGGTGCGCCCAGCGCCTCGCACAGCGGCCCCCACATCGCGTCGTTGAGGACGCCGGTGATCAGGTGGCCGTCGGCCGTCGGGAAGCCGCCGTACGGAACGAGCGAAGGGTGGTGCGAGCCCCAGCGGCGCGGCTCGACGCCGGTGAGCGTGTAGTCCGCGACGAGGGTGCCGAGCACGCCGAGAGCGGTTCCGTACAGCGAGACATCGATCTGGCCGCCGACGCCGGTGGCGCGCGCCTGCAGCAGCGCGCCGAGCGTCCGCACCGCGCCGGTCAGCCCCGTCGTGATGTCGATCAGCGCGACGCCGAAGCGGGCCGGCTCGCCGTCGGCGGGGCCCGTCACCGCCATTAGCCCGCTCATGCCCTCGATGACGATCTCGGTGCCGGGCAGGTTGGCCAGCTCGCCGGCGTTGCCGTAGCCCGAGATCGAGCAGCACACGAGCGCAGGGTTGAGTGCGGCAAGGCCGGCATAGTCGATGCCCATCTCGACCGCGACGCCAGGCCGGAAGTTCTCGACGACGATGTCGCAGGCGGCGGCGAGGCGCTGGGTGAGCGCGCGGGCGCCCGGCTGGCGGAAGTCGATGGCGACGCTCTGCTTGCCGCGGTTGAGGGCGGCGAAGTAGGTGGAGATGGCAGGCTCGTCCGCGGGTGCAGCGAGGGCGGGCGACCAGCCGCGCGTGTCGTCGCCGCGGTCGGCGCGCTCGATCTTGATCACCTCGGCGCCCATGTCCTGCAGGAGCAGTGCGAAGTACGGGCCGGCAAGAATGCGCGTGAAGTCGGCGACGCGCACGCCGGACAGGGGCCGCTCGACGCTCATCGGGAGGGAGTCTATGCGCTGCCGCCGCCGGTGCCGCCCGCATTGACGCCGCACTCCGGGAAGCGGGAGGATCAAGGCATGAGCACCACCGAGAATCGCCCCGGCATCGTCCACGAGGGAGGCGGGCTGTCGCTGCTCGACCTGCGCGAGCTGCCCTGGGAGCCGCACGTCGGCATCGCCGGCGGCCGGCAGAAGACGCTCTCCCGCTCGCCCGCGGGCTGGTCACAGGTGCAGGTGACCTGGATCCCGCCGGGCCTGACGGCGGGCGACCGGCCCGAGCGCCACTTCCACCGCACGGTGCACGAGCGCGGCCTCGTCCTCTTCGGCGACCTGCCGATGCGCGAGTACCTCTCCGAGGACGACGTCACCGGGCGGCCCGTGGTGTTCCGCGAGGGCTTCTTCATGGATCGCCGCCCGGGCAGCGTGCACGGCATCGACCCGCACCTGACCTCGCAGGCCGGCTTCATGATGCTGGAGTGGCGCAGCGGCCCCGGCACCTTCCTCTGGGAGGACGGCGCCGACCTCGAGACGACCGTGCTCGAAGCGTCCGCCGAGGCGAGCGGCGGGCCGCTCGCGCCCGCCGGCTCACCGCCCTGGGTCGTCGCCGACTCCGGCAACCTCACGCTGCTCGACACGCGCGCCATGCCGTGGGAGCCGCTCGCCGGCATCCCGGGCGCGTCGGTCAAGCCGCTCACCCGCCACGCCGACGGCTGGACGGACACGGTCATCCTCTTCATCCCGCCCCTCCCCGCCAGCCCGGCCGCCGAGCCCCACCGCCACCTCCACCGCACGGTGCACGAGCACGGCTACGTCCTGGGCGGCGAGCTGCCGATGCGGGAGTACGCCTCGGTCGCCGACGACATCGGGGTGCGCGTCCGCTTCCACGAGCACTGCTACATGGATCGCGCGCCCGGCTCGGTGCACGGGCTGGACACCACCCGCGGCAGCGTCGACGGGTTCACCTTCCTCGAGTGGCGAGACGGGCCGTACACGTACCTGTCGGAGCCGGGGATTGAGCGGGAGACGACGGTGCTGCCGGCGGCGCGGCTGGGCGACTAGCCCGGCGAGCCGATCAGGGCGCGACCGCGCGGTAGAAGAAGGTCGTGCTGCAGAGGCCGCCCTGCGGCCACAGCGCGTAGTCGGGCACCTCGCCGACGCGCTGCCAGCCCAGGCGGCGGACGCGCCCTCGGCCAGCTCGTCTACCTGCGCCGAGTCGAGCTCGTGCAGGCGGTGGATCGTGGGCGTGCCGCCAATCGGCGGCGCGCCGGTCGGGGGGGAGGGGGGGCGCGCAGGTCGACCATCTGCGCGGGTTGTGACGCCCCGGCTGGCAACGCGATCGTCGCACCGAGGCCGGCTGCGAACTTCTCCGGCACCACCGCGGCAGGGCTGTTCTCCGCCCGCTCGACGAACGAGATCAGCGACCGGCTGACGCCGCTCCGCGAGGCGAGGGTGCCGAGCGAGAGGTCGGCGGCCGGCCGCAACGCGCCCACGCGGTCGGACGGGCTACTGTGTCTGGATGATGAGATCGATCGGAGGCCATCCGCAGCCGACCGGCTCCGCTGCCGGATCCCACCGCTGCCCGCCGCCGTCCCGGCGGCACTCCTGACGCACCGCGCCCGCCTGCTCGCGCTCGCGGCCGCGCTCGCGACCGCGCTGGTCGGTGCGGCTGGAGCCACGACGACCGCCACAGCCGCTGCGTCCGAGCTGCCGTTGCAGGCGGACGCGCGGGTCGCCCTCCCCGGCCCGAGCGTACGCTTCGACTACGTCAGCATCGATCCCGGCGCGAACCGCCTCTATATCGCCCACATGAATGCGAACGAGCTGCTCGTATTCGACCTGCGCGCGCGCCGTGTGCTGCAGACGATTACCGCCCCCGGCGTCCACGGCGTGCTCGCCGTCCCCCAGCTCGGCCGCGTCTTCGCCTCGGCCACGAACGCGCACGAGCTGCTCACGCTCGACGCCCGGTCGGGGCGCGTGCTCAACCGGGCCCCGGCGGGCGACTACCCCGACGGGATCGCCTACGACCCGGTCGAGCGGCAGGTCTACGTGTCCGACGAGACCGGCGGGGTCGAAGCCGTGTTCGACCGAAAGGGCAAGCGCATCGCAACCGTCGCGCTCGGCGGTGATGCCGGCAACGTGCAGTACGACGCCGGCTCCGGGCGCATGCTTGCCGCCGTGCAGACCCGCAACGACGTCGTCGTCATCGACCCCAGCTCGAACCGGGTCGTCCGCCGCGTCGCAGTCCCCGGCTGCGAGCACCCGCACGGCCTGCTGGTCGATTCGGCGCGCCGGCTCGCCTTCGTCGCCTGCGACGGCAACGCGATGCTGCTCACGCTCGACCTGAAGCGCCTGAAGGTGACGGGCAGGGCGCTCGTCGGCGGCAGCCCCGACGTGCTCGCGTTCGACACCTCGTTGCACCGCCTGTACGTCGCCGCCGAGAGCGGTGAGGTCGCCGTCTTTGCCGAAGGTGCGCACAGTCTGACCAAGCTGGGGCAGGCGCTGCTCGCCCCCCGGGCGCACACCGTCGCCGTCGACTCGCGCAGCCACCTCGTCTACTTCCCGCTCGAGAGCGGCTCCAGCGGGCGCGCCGAGCTGCTGATCATGAAGCCTGCGGCGGCCGCGGCCACCG
>JANXXF010000503.1 GCA_025350775.1 Actinomycetes bacterium | reverse complement strand
CGCCCTTCTTGAGCACGACCGTCTCGTCCTCCCGACGTCCGAGCCGCGGGTCGATGTCGACCCAGTGGCCGCCGAGGGCGAGCTCGGCGAGCGCTGGAATCTTCTCGATCCAGAGGCCGGCGTCACGGAGATTTGACTCGTAGCCGATCGTCGTGAAGACGACCGGGAAGCCCTGCGCGCGAGCCACTGCGAGCAGGAGGTTCGTCGCCTCGACCTCCGCCGTCAGGTCAGACCCCATCGTGCAAGCGGGATCGGTGAACCCGCAGCAGAAGTCGACGATGAGCACTGCCGGTCGCGTGCCGCGCGTGACCCGGCCCCCCAGCCGGGTCCGCGCGTACACCGTGCGTGCCTGTTCGTCGCTCATCGATCGCCGACCTCGCTCAACTTCCCGGCACCGGGCCTAGAGCCCCTTCGCCCCACGTGGGCCCGCGAGCGAGTCGATCTTCACCGACGACAGCGACGGTGCGTCGATCCTCACCTCGTAGTTCTGCTGATCCGCGTTCCCGAGGCCGATGAAGTTGCGGCACTCGTTGAGGAACGCCGACCGGTCGTACTCGCCGTACAGGCGCTCCTTGAGGAACGGCACGTTGAGCGCGTTCGACTCCTCGAAGAGCTTCGACCGGATCGAGTGCTCGCTCGCCGTGACGTCGAACACGAGGTTCATCACGAGGTTCTTGTCACGGGCGTTCATCTTGCGCGTGTCGAGGAACCAGTCGAGGTTCTTGCCGAACGCAGCCGGCAGCTTCAGGTCGGCCTCGCTCCAGCGCAGCACCATGCCCTGGCCGCAGATGTCCTGGAGGATGTGGAGGATGCGCGGCAGGTTGTCGAGCGCGTACGAGCGTCCCGCGGTGGTGACGTTCACATCGGGCACCATGACGCCGCCCTCGGTCTCGGTCGCGAGCTCCTCGGCCGCGTACTGCAGGCCCTGGAGGATCTGGCAGTACTCGATGACGTCGGCGACGCGCTGGCGCACGACCGCGACCTCGCCGAGCTCTAGCGTGTCGACGATGAGCTGCGCGAGGCCGGCGTACAGCTCGGCCTTGGCGACGATGCGGACGAACGTGTACCAGTGCTCGTACCGGCCCCAGACGTTGTAGAAGTTGACGCCGTGCACCTCACGCCGACGCATGGCGATGATGCGCTCGCGCGGCACGAAGAGGTTGTCGAACGCGATGATCGACTCGAGCTCCTCGCCGCGATGGCTGAGCGGGCGGTCATAGGCCGTCGAGCCGGGCCGATGCGTGATGTCGCGGCACACGATCTTGAGACCGGGCGAGTCGAGTGGCACGTAGACCCAGAAGCTCTCCTCGTCGAGCGGCGGGTGGAAGCTCCCGATCAGCACCTCATTCGACTGCGGTACGGCGGTGCCGACACCCTTGACGCCGCTGATCCAGATCCCGGTGTCGTCCTCCTTGACGATGCGCGCGGTCGCGCGGTCCGGCGGCAGCGTCTCGGGCGCCGTGCCGCTCGCGCGGGAGCGGAAGCCCTGCAGGTCGACGATCGTCTCGGTCAGGTGGATGTTGTTCTCTTCGCAGTAGTTCGTGTACCACACGATGTTCTCGGCGGTCTCCGGGCAGGAGCGCCGGAACGACGGCAGCTCGGCGAGCATCCCGATCGGCAGAGTCGAGATCATGTCGATGCCGCGGCCATGCGTGCCCCAGGTCTCACGGGCGACACGCTTGATGCCCTCGCGACGGAACACGAGGTCTTCCTTCGTCCTCGGCACGAAGTACGACGACGTGACGCGCGCGCCGTCGTCACGGACATACGTAAGGAGCTTCTGCGTCTCCGGGTCGAACTGGAGCTGGTAGAGGTCGGCGATGTTGTTGATACCGCCGGCCGTCGCGAAGTGCGTCGTCACGTCCTCGATGCGCTCGCCTCTGAAATAGACCTCGCGACCGTCCTGCAGCGACTTCTTGTACGCCTTGGCGTCCTTCAGGTAGTGGGTCTTCTGCTTCTTGTCCTCGACGGTTGCCATTGACGCTCCTTTCGAATTGACTAAGTGTTGGCCAGGTTGCGATCGAAGCGCGCGAAGGTGCGCGGCATCGGGTAGTCGTAGAGCAGCGAGTCGATCGTCTCGTCGCGGATGGGACCGACATGGAGGTCGGTGGACTCGCCCAGCCGGTGGAATCCGCGGGAGTAGTAGACGAGGGGACGATCGCCCGGGTGGGCGAAGACGTTGCCGACGCTGCCGATGAAGATGACATGGTCGCCGGCCTTCACCGACTGCACCACCGCGCAGTCGATATGGGCGATCGCCTTGGCGACGGCAGGCGTCGCTGACGCGCCCGGCCCGTCACCCTTGTCGTGAACGAACTCGCTGACGAACTTCGGCTGGCCCTTGGCCGAGCCGAACCGCGCGACATCGATCAGCTCCTCGCCGAGAATGCTCACACCGAACCTGAGATCGGCCGCGATCGCGTGGGCGCTCGCGGTCTGCTCGCTCAACGAGACGAGCAGGAGCGGCGGTGCGACCGACACCGAGCAGCACGCGCTGACGGTAAGGCCCCAGGGCTTGCCGTCGACATGGCAGGTGACCATGACGACTCCGGTGGCAAGTCGGCCCATCGCGTCGCGAAAGCCCGCTGCAACCTCCGCGTCAAACGCAGTCTGGTCGTGCTCGAGTGAGGCCATGATCTCCCCCATCGGGTTAGAAGCGCCGGGTTCCCCACCCGTGGAACTCGTTCTCGATATCGACCGGTCGACGTGTGGCCGTGGCCTGCTGGCGGATCGGGCGGGTGCCCCAGCCCAGGCTGTCACTGACGGGCTGCCGGTGGCAGAGCGTGGGCGACAGTGCCGGCCGCTCCCCACCTGAGGCGACATCGACGCGACGCAGGACATCGCTCCAGTCGGCGAGCTCGTCCGTGGTGTCGGGCGCGATGCGCGCGAGGCCGATGAGGATGTGGATGTCGGATTCGTCCATGGTCATTCCAACTGCTCGAGGAGAAGACGCAGGAGGCAGGGGGTTTCTTTAGTTGAGGATCTCGATCTTCTCGATGCCCGGCTGCGCGCGCAGGATCGCGACTGCCTCGTCGGCCGCAGCCTGATCGGGCACGCTGATGAAGTACTCGCTGCCAAGGCGGACGTCCTGCGTGCCCGGATGCCGGGTGATCAGCTGCAGCCCGGTGGGGCGCAGCGCCTCGCTGATCGCTCCCTCGTAGCCGAAGATCGCACGGGGATTCGGCAGGGCGAGCAGCACTGATACCTGCATGGGTACTCCTCCTGGGTGACGGCCGGGGACAACTCTCCTATCGACGCAGCAGAGCCTGGGTTTCTTTAGCCGCCGGCTACACGAGCGAGAGCGAGACCCCACCGTCGACGGTGATCACCTGGCCGGTGACGAAGCTCGCCGCGTCGCTGGCGAGAAACGTGTAGACGGCGGCGATTTCGTCGGGACGGCCGTTGCGGCCGGTCGGCTGGCGCGACTTGAAGAACTCGAGGCCGTCGTCGCCCAGCGAGTTCACCGGGTCCTGCGTCTGCGGCGTCACGATCACGCCGGGCGCGATGCCGTTGACGGTGATTCCGTCGGGCGCGAGCTCGAGCGCGAGGCTGCGGATCATGCCGAGCACGCCGCCCTTCGCCATCGAGTAGTCGACGTGCCGCGGCCAGCCCTGCACGGCGCCGGCGATCGAGCTGGTCGCCAGCAGGCGGCCGCTCTTCTGCGCGGTCAGCTGCGGGAGCGCGGCGCGAAACGTCCGGAACACGCCCATCAGGTCGATCTCGAGCAGCCGCAGCATCCGTGCGTCGTCGAGCTCGACCGCCGCGACGTCACGCGTGATCGCGGCGTTGGCCAACACGATGTCGATGCGGCCGAGCTGCTTCACCGTCTCGGCGACGAAGCGCTCAGTGTCGGCGGTCTTCGACACGTCGCCCTCGATGGCGATGGCGCGGCGCCCGTGCGCCTCGACCGCCTGCACGGTGGCGTTCACGTCGTGCGGATCGCCCTTGAACCAGGCGCAGGCGACATCCGCACCCGCCTGCGCGAACATCTCCGCGGTGGCCGCGCCGATCCCTGATGCGGCGCCGGTGATCAGCGCTACTTTGCCGTCGAGTCTGAACATGGACGTACCCTAACCGACCGCCCGCCGGCGCGAGCGCTGAGGATCCACGGGCCGGCGGCCGAAAGTGCGGCGAACGGCGGTCGAATAACCGGAGGTGCGAATCTTGGCGGCGATGACAGAGTCCGACCCCGACAGTGCGAGCGCCGGCCACGCGCGGAGCGCCGTCTTCCTGGGTGCCGTGCTCGACTCGGCGGCGCAGGCGATCGTCACCTTTGACTTGCAGGGCCACGTACTGCTCTGGAACCCGGCCGCCGAGCAGCTCTTCGGCTGGACCGCAGCCGAGGTGGTCGGACGGTTCGCCCCGCACGTTCCACCAGAAGGGCGCGCCGGATTCGTCGACCGCTTGCGCCGCCTGGGCAGCGGCGAGCAGTTGATCGGTCACAGGAGCACCCGGCGTCGCAAGGACGGCTCGACGGTCGAGCTCAGTGTCTCGTCGGCGCCGCTCTGCGGTAGTGACGGCGCTGTCACCGGCGTCGTCTCCGTGATCAGCGATATCGCCGATCTGATCGAGCTGGAACGGGCCCGAGGCGAGTCCAACCGGCTCTTCCGCGCCGCGTTCGAGGACGCGCCGAACGGAGTCCTGCTCACCAGCGCGAGCGAAGGAGCCTTCCTCGATGTGAACCGGGCTGCCTGCGAGTTCCTGCGACGGGAGCGCGACGAGCTGCTCACGACCACAGTCGGCGCGATCACACACCCAGACGATCTCGAGCGCTCCAGCGAGGCTCGTGCTCGCGTGCTCGCGGGTGAGATCACCCCCTACCGGTACGAGAAGCGCTACCTCGCGCCCGACGGAACGGCGATCTGGGCCGAGGTGTACGCGTCGATCGTCCGCAAGGCCAACGGCGAGCCGCAGTTCTTCGTCTCGCAGATCGTCGACATCAGCGCGCGCAGAGGGGCCGCCCGCGCGCTCGCCGAAGACGCGGCACAGATCGAGGTGGTCTCGCGCGTGGTGCGGCAGTTGCTCACGGCCGACGACGCGCGACCACTCGTCTGTGCTGCCGTGGCCGAGGTTGCCGGAGCTGACGTCGTGTCGCTGAGCGAACGGCGTGCCGACGGCTCGGTCGAGATCACGGCGGCCACCCTGCCCGTGCTGATCGGAAGCGTGTTTGCGGCGGACCGGCAATCGCGTGCTATGCGCGCGCTGCTCGGCGGCGACTCCGTGTTCGTCGCCGACACGCACAGCAGCGAACTCGTGTCCCGGCGTCTGATCGACGAGACCGACGCGCGCTCGGCCCTCTTCGAGCCGGTGCTTGGCGACCACGGCGTCGTGGGTGGCCTGACCATCGTGTGGCGGCACGCGGTCGCCGAAGTCGAGCCGCGTGCGCTGGAGATCCTGCGGCTGCTCGCCTCCAAAGCAGCGCTCGCCATCGAGCGCACCAACCTTATGCGCCGACTCGAGGAGCAGGCGCTGACCGACGATCTGACCGGCCTGCCGAACCGCCGGGCCTTCGAGCGCGAGATCGAGCAGGAAGTCGCCCGCGCACGCCGCGGCGGCGGCGATCTGACGGTCGCGATTATCGACCTCGACTGGTTCAAGGTCTTCAATGACACCCACGGCCACGCCGCGGGAGACCGGCTGCTGCGCGCCGCGGCCGTCGCCTGGAGCGGCCAGATCCGTGCCAGCGACACGCTCGCGCGGATTGGCGGCGAGGAGTTCGTTGTCGTTCTCCCCGACTGCGACGAGCAGGCCGCCCTTCACATCCTCGACCGGCTCCGGCTCACCGTGCCCGAAGGGGAGACCTGCTCGATCGGCTTTGCCGACTGGGACGGCCACGAGGGCCCTGACGAGATTCTCAGGCGCGCCGACACTGCCCTCTACTCAGCGAAGAACGCAGGGCGCAACCGGATCGCGCGCAGCGACTGAACGCCGCCCGCCGCTCGACAGAGCGCCCGCGTTCGGGCATGCTCACGCGCACCTGGCCCATCGAGTCTGCCATGCTGCTCGACCACGGGCCTCACCGAGAGGGAGGTCGTAGGGCTCGTGCCATGGCCCGAGGAGGCCACAACCCCCCTCGTCAGCGACGCCGAGGGGCTGCCCAGAGCTGCCGCGCGGCGCGCGAGGATCGACCGGAGTCTGCGCCGACCGGAGGAGAGAGAACACCGATGAAGCACCCGCTCGCCCGCCCGAAGTGGGCGCTGCCCGAGAGCTCGCTGCTCTCGACGATCACCCGCGAGGAGCTCTCGGCGCGCATCGGCCGCAACGTCGACGCGCTGGCGGGCGACTGGACGGGCGCCGTCAACGAGCGGGCGCTCGAGATCCTGGGCCCCGAGGACGCGGCCGCCGTCGCCCGCGCCGTCTTCCTGCGCTTCACCGAGAGCGAGGGGCGGAAGCTCTTCGCCGGCTGCGACGTCGCCGCCGTCGAGTTCCCTCATCTGTACGTGCTGCGCTCCGCCCACCAGGACGAGGCGTCCGCCACGCGCAGCTTCCCCGACGGCGTGCTCGGCGACGCAGACAACGCATTCCAGTGCCCTGCGGATGTCACCGGCACCGTGCTCGTGGTGCGCGGCGTCGCGGACGTCGACCGGCTGATGGCCGAGGGCGTGCCGGCGGGCACGATCGGGGTGGTGCACGACGCGGGAGGCACGATGACCGCGCCGATCCTGCCCGAGTTCGCGGCGGTGCTCTGTCTGGCAGGGACGGTGCGCAGCCATCTCGCGATCATCAGCCGGGAGTTCGGGGTGCCCTGCCTGATGGACGTGCAGCTCGCCCGGCCGCTCGTCGACGGCGACCACATCACGATCCAGTGCACGGCGAAGGCGCAGAACGTCGATGCCTACTTCGGCGACGAGTTCGAGCCGCGCGCGCTGATCACCCCGGCTGCCGGGGACGCTGGCGGCGCCGCGGGAGCGGCGTGAGCGACTGGCGGATCAGCGAGGAGCAGCTCCTCGAGCTCAACGTCTTCCTCCAACGGGTGGACGACGTCGAGATCCACAACTGCCTGACACGCACTGCGCAGGAGACGAAGCTCTTCCCGATCATGCCGTACCTGATGATGTGCTTCTTCGACGCGTACTACCGCTTCCCGACGCTGATCCGCGAGGCAGCGGCCGTGGTGAGCCCGGAGGAGATGGGACACCGGGCGCGCGAGGCGACGTGCAACCTCTCGAAGCTGACCGCGTGGGGAACGCTGAACTTCTATCTCAACGGCCGCACGACCCTGCTCAAGATGGGCCTGCTGCGCCCGCAGGACAACCTCGAGGACCTCTGGTTCATGTGCGACTGGTGGCGTCGCTTTTCGTCGGCGTACCACCGCAACGGCGGCCATACGTGGACGCTCGACGCCTGGGACATCGCGCAGGAGCACGACGAGCGGACGCTGCAAGTGCTCGAGGCCGACGCCTTCGAGGCCGACGAGGCTCTGCGCGCGGCCGCCGCCCGCTTCGTTGCGACCGGGACGCAGTACTCGTTTCTCGTCCATTGCGAGAGCCGCGTCGGGCTGTCGTCATCGGGCCCGTACCGGCTCTCCGACCGGCACCTGCTGCACACGCGCGACTTCATGAACCTCAGCGAGTGCGACTTCTCGTGGCTCGACGGGGTCGCAGCGGACGTGACGTACAACAACCTGACGCTCTCGATCGTCACCGAGGACGTCGCGATCGAGATCACCGACTGGGGCACCGCCTACGCGTTCCCCGAGGCGTACCAGGACCGGATCGTCGGGGTCGGCCTCTACACCTCCGACTTCCTCACGGATCGCTACGTTCCCGTCGGCATGGGCTCGCGCGCGGAGCTGACGCGCACCCTCGAGGAGCTCACCGCCCAGCTGCTGGACGCGACCCGGCGGCTGTACCGGCGCTTCGCCGAGATGTCATTCGATCAGCTGCTCGAGGCCGGCATCTACACGTACTTCCAGGCCGCCGCCGACATCTCCCACATGGCCGGCACCTACCGGCAGCAGGACTGGGAGATGATCGACGTGCGGGGCCGCCGCTTCTGGCCGATCTTCAACGAGGAGTACGCGCTCGACGCCTACGTCGACCACTTCGTCGCGATGCGTGGCGAGCAGGCTGCCCAGAACGACTACTACCTGCATCCCGTCAGCTACGGGGTGTGGCGGCGCAGCGGCCGCCAGGGGCCGCTGCCGCAGCCGGGCCGCAACGCGAACTTCGTGCCCGCGCACGTGCTGATCGACCACGACTACCCGCTGCGCGCGCTGCCGAATGGCCGCGCCGACTTCTCGGGGACGTCGTCGCTACCGCCGAAGACGGGCGGCTACACGTTCGCGTGCGGGCGGCTGACCGAGGATGAGCTGAACGAGCGGGCGCGCGCCTTCCGCTCCCCGCTGTTGGAGGCGCCGTGGCGCTACATCGACGAGCAGTGGGTCAAGTGGAACTACGAGGATCCCGAGGTGAACGCTCTCTACCGCTACGCCCAGGAGCACTCGCGGCTGCTGAAGGGACGCGGCTCGGCGCTGGTGCGTAAGGACATCGACGCGATCCGGCGCGCCGCGGGCGAGCGGCCCTGGAGCGAGGTGACGGTGGCGTCGCGGGTGGGCGGAGGCGGCGCCGCGGCCCGGGCCGACACCGACGCCAGGGCCAGGGCCGACGCTAGCGCCAACGCCAACGCCGACGCCGGGGCCAGGGCCGACGCCGACGCCAGGGCCAACGCCGATGCCAGGGCCGACGCCGGGGCCAACGCCGACGCCGACGGCGTCGTGGCCGACGGCGGCTGAGCCGGCCGTGGAGCTCGGCCTCTACGTCGACGCGCACCTGGGCATCGGCCCGACCGCCCGGGCCGCCGAGGATGCCGGCTTCACGCACCTGTGGGTGTACGACAGCCCGCTGATCTTCGGCGACGTCTACCTGGCGTGCCTCGCGGCGGCGCAGGCGACGCAGCGCATCGCGATCGGGCCGGGCGTGACGACGCCGCGCTCGCGACCGGCATTCGCGACCGCACAGGCGCTGGCGACGCTGGCCGTGGCGGCGCCCGGCCGCGTCGTGCTGGGCATCGGCATCGGCAACTCGGCGCGCTGGTCGCTCGGCATGCAGCCGTCGACGCTGGCCGAGCTGCACGAGACGATCGGCATGGTGCGGTCGCTGCTCGAGCGGCGCAGCGCGACCTATCGCGAGGGCGACCGGGCGCAGGCGATCCGCTTCGTCCATCCGGAGGGGCGCTGGCTCGACCTGGAGCAGCCGGTGCCGGTGTGGGTCTCGGCGTTCGGGCCGCGCGGGCAGCGACTGGCGGGCGCCGACGCCGACGGCGTGCTCGTGCGTTGGGAGGGGGCCGAGGCGCTCGCCGCGGTGCGCGAGCGGGTGCGGGCCGGCGCCGTCGAGGCCGGGCGCGATCCCGCCGCGATCAAGCTCGGCGTCGTGTTCGCCGTCTACCCGATCGAGAGCGCCGGCGAGCTGGAGACGCCACTCGCCCGCGAGAACCTGGGGCCGCTCGTCGTCAGCCGGCTGCGCTACCTCACCGCCAACCACGCGAGCGCCGACGAGGTGCCCGAGCGCTTCCGCGCCGGCTTCGCCGCGTACCAACGCTACCGCGCCTCCCTCGACGCCGAGACGCGCCACCTCGAGAACTACCTCGGCTACCTCGTGTTCACGCCCAAGCACCTGGAGGAGTTCGTCACCCCGGCGTCGATGCGCACGGTGTGCCGGGTCGGGTCGCCGGCCGCGGTCGCGGCCGAGCTGCAGGCGATGGCGAACGCCGGCGTCGACCACGTCTCGCTGCAGCTGAGCGGCGACGCCCGGCCGTTCCTGGCGCGGATGGCGTCGGCGGTGCTGCCGCTGCTGCGCGACAATGACGCCCGTGGATGAACTGCTGCACACGCTGCGGATCAAGGGCCTGGCGACGCCGGAGGCCCTCGCAACCGTGCTCGGGCTAACCGCCGGCGAGGTCGCCGCGGGGCTCGAGCGCCTGGCCGCCGACGGCCTCGTCCTGGAGCGCACGGCGGGCAAGCGGCCGGGCTGGGCGATCCTGCCGGCCGGCCGCGAGCGCCACGCCGCCGCCCTCGCCGCCGCGGCCGCGCCCGCCCTCCCGCTGCTCGCCCCGGTCTACGAGCGCTTCCTCGGGCACAACACCCCGGTGAAGGTGCTGTGCGCGCACTGGCAGCGCACCACCGACGACGCCGACCGCTTCGACCTGCTCGAGCAGCTCGCCGAGCTCCACGCGGGCGCGTTGCCGGTGCTCGCCGAGGCCGGCGCTGTGGTGGCGCGCTTCGATCGCTACGGCGAGCGCCTGACCGCCGCCCTCGAGCGCGCACCCGACGATCCGCGCTTCGTCGTCAGCCCGCTCGTCGAGAGCTATCACCAGGTCTGGTTCGAGTGCCATGAGGACTTCCTGCTGACCCTCGGCCGCGACCGCGCCGAGGAAGGCTCGTTCTGAGCATGGCGGGCACCGTCCACACGGTTCTCGGCGAGATCGCTCCGGGCGCGCTCGGCGTCACGTACTGCCACGAGCACCTGCTATGCCTGCCGGGGGAGCATCTCCTGGCCAAGGGCGGCGACGACCTCATCCTCGACTCGCTCGACAGCTCCGCCGCCGAGCTGGAGTTGTTCGCGCAGGCAGGGGGCAGCGCGATCGTCGAGGTCACCTGCCGCGACTACGGGCAGGACGTCGAGGGGCTGGCGGCGCTGTCGCTGCGCACCGGCGTCCACATCGTCGCGGCGACCGGGCACATCATGGAGGGCTACTGGCAGGGCGTCCTCGACGTCGCTGCGATGAGCGACACCGACATCGTCGACGAGATGCTGCGCGACCTCACCGAGGGGTACCCGGAGGCGCCGGGCGTGCGCGCCGGGGTGATCAAGGTCGGCACCTCGCGCGACCAGCCGACCGCCAACGAGCTGCGGATGCTGCAGGCTGCGGCGCTCATTCAGCGCGACCTCGGCTGTGCTATCACCACGCACTGCACGGGCGGCACCGGAGGCATCGAGCAGGTGCGGATCTTCGAGGCCGCCGGCGCCGACCTGGAGAAGGTCGTGATCGGCCACCAGGATCAGCGGCTCCACTGGGACGACCACCTCGCCATCGTCCGGTCGGGGTGCACGCTCGGCTACGACTGCGTGTCGAAGGAGAAGTACGAGCCCGAGACGCAGCGGATCGCCTTCGTCAAGCGCCTCGTCGATGAGGGCTACGGCGACCGCGTGATGCTCTCGGGCGATCTCGCGCGCAAGTCGTACCTGACCCGCTACGGCGGCGGCCCCGGCTTCACCTACATCCTGTGGCGGTTCATCCCGTGGCTGTGGCAGGAGGGCGTGTCGAAGGCGGCGACCGAGCAGATCCTGGTGACGACGCCTGCGCGGGTGTTCGCGTGGTCGCGTTGAGCGGCGCGGCGGTGGGCGACGGCGGAGTGGCGGGTGCCGGCGTGACGGGCGGCGGAGTGGCTGGCGCCGGCGGCGCCACAAGCGGCGCCACCATGCGCGCC